>CANJXV010000075.1 GCA_947478935.1 Comamonadaceae bacterium | reverse complement strand
GTGCGCCTGGCCTACACCCAGAACTGAACCCGGCCCCACCCGCCTCTGCCTCACCGGAGATACCGCATGGTCACTACCAGTCCTGCCGACACCGCTGCTAACCAACTGGGCGGCACGCCTTACGGCACGCTGCCACCGGCTTCGCCCATGGCCAGCCGCAAGCCCATCAGCCTGCCCCGCATTTTGGAAATGCGCAGCCGAGGCGAAAAAATCACCATGCTCACCGCCTACGACGCCACTTTCGCCGCTGTGGCCGATGCCGCTGGGGTGGAATGCATTTTGATAGGTGACTCGCTAGGTATGGTTTGTCAAGGCTTGCACAGCACCGTGGGAGTGAGCCTAGAAGACATGCGCTACCACACGGCCAGCGTATCGCGCGGCATTAGGCGTGCGCAAGGTACCGCTTGGTTGATCGCCGATTTGCCTTTTGGCTCCTACCAAGAATCCAAAGAACAGGCTTTTCGCAGTGCCTCGGTGCTGATGCAGGCCGGTGCCCACATGATCAAGCTAGAAGGCGGCGGCTGGACCACCGAGGTGGTGCACTTTTTGGTGGAGCGCGGCATTCCGGTCTGCGCGCACCTGGGCCTGACGCCACAAACTGTGCACGCCCTAGGGGGCTATCGGGTACAGGGCCGTACCGGCGCCGCAGCCGACGTGCTCAAACAACAGGCCCATGCGCTGGAAGACGCCGGCGCGTCCATGCTGGTGCTGGAGATGGTGCCCGCCGATGTATCTGCCGAATTGACGCAGGCGATGCAACACTGCGCCACTATCGGCATAGGCGCAGGCAAAGACACCGCAGGCCAGGTGCTGGTGTTACACGATATGCTGGGCGTGAACCTGGGCAAGATGCCTAAGTTTGTACGTAACTTCATGGCCGATGGCGGCTCCATTCGCGGCGCTATGGAAGCGTATGTTGCGGCGGTGAAAGACGGCAGCTTTCCGGTCAACGCGCTGCACGCCTGGTAAGACAAGGGAATTGATGCGCATCGTTAACAGCCTAAGCGCGCTGGCGCATGCCCTGCAGGCCTATCGCCACCCCTCGGTAGTGCCCACCATGGGCAATTTGCATGAAGGGCATCTGGACCTGGTGCGCAAAGCCAAGCCTTTGGGCGATGTGCAACTGACCACGATTTTTGTCAACCGATTGCAGTTCGGTCCCAACGAAGATTTCGATACCTACCCACGCACTTTTGAGGCTGATTGCGCGCAACTAGAGGCCGCTGGTTGCGACCTCTTGTTCGCCCCCACCGAGGCCACACTCTACCCAGAGGCCCAAGGCTTTAAAGTGACTCCGCCCACCGCATTGGCCGATGTACTCGAAGGTCAGTTTCGCCCCGGCTTTTTTGCCGGGGTTTGCACCGTGGTGCTCAAACTGTTGGCCTGTACACAGGCGCGTACCGCAGTGTTTGGTAAAAAAGATTATCAGCAACTGATGGTGATACAGCACATGGTGCGCCAGTTCAATTTACCGGTGGACATTGTGGGGGTGGATACCCGCCGCGCGCCAGACGGCCTGGCCATGTCCTCGCGCAATGGCTATCTGTCCGAGGCCGAGCGGGCGCAGGCGCCGCAATTGCAGGCTGCCCTACAGCAGGTGGCAACAGCAATACGCGGCGGTAATACAGATTTCGAGGCGCTGCAAGCGCACGCACTAGATACGTTGGCAGTACAAGGCTGGCAGGCTGACTATGTGGCGCTCAAGCGCCAGGCCGATTTGGGCCCACCCCAAGCGGGGGAGGCATTGGTAGTTCTAGCGGCCGCCCGCCTGGGGCGCACACGGTTGATTGACAGCCTCGAAATCTAAGCCGACCTCGCAGAAACTTTTCTAGCTGCCGTAGCCGATCATCGCTTTGACTTCCAGAAAGTCGTGAATGCCCCAGTCGGCGTATTCGCGTCCGTTGCCTGACTGTTTGTAGCCGCCAAATGGCGCGTAGACATCCCAGTCCGGGTAATTGATATTGACTTGACCGGCGCGCAACTGACGCGCCACGCGGCGTGCATGCTCCAGGTTTTCAGATTGCACAAAAGCGGCCAGGCCAAACTCGCTGTCGTTTGCAATCTCTATCGCCTCGGCTTCGCTGTCGTAAGGCATGATGGCCAGCACGGGACCGAATATTTCTTCGCGTGCAATTGTCATAGTGCGGCTCACGTTACCAAACACCGTGGGGCGCGCATAGTAGCCGCGTGTCAGTCCTGCGGGTTTGCCGCTGCCACCGGCCACCAAGGTGGCGCCTTCATTGATGCCGATCTCGATCAGGCGCTGCACTTTGGTGTATTGCATTTCGCTGACCAAGGGGCCCATGGTCGTGCCTTGCGCGCGCGGGTCTCCCACCACTTGTTCGGCGGTGACGGTGACGGCAATTTCAAGTGCTTTGGCATGCAGGGCTCGCGGCACCAGCATGCGCGTGGGCGCATCGCAGGACTGGCCGGTATTGCTCATGCAGCTTTCCACGCCTTTGCGCACGGCCGTCGCAAGATCGGCGTCTTCCAAAATAATATTGGGCGACTTGCCGCCTAACTCTTGGGCCACGCGCTTGACTGTGTCGGCTCCTGTTTTGGCTACGATCACACCGGCGCGGGTGGAGCCGGTAAAAGACACCATGTCCACGTCTTTGTGCGCTGCCATCACCTGGCCGACCGAGGGGCCGTCACCATTGACCATGTTGTACACACCGGCGGGCACACCGGCGTCGTGCATGATTTCGGAAAACACAATGCCGCTGATGGGCGCTATTTCGCTGGGCTTGAGCACCATGGTGCAGCCAGCTGCCAGGGCCGGTGCCACTTTGCACACGATTTGGTTGAGAGGCCAGTTCCAGGGGGTGATCAGCGCGACCACG
Organism: Comamonadaceae bacterium; assembly: GCA_947478935.1. Classification (GTDB taxonomy): domain Bacteria; phylum Pseudomonadota; class Gammaproteobacteria; order Burkholderiales; family Burkholderiaceae_C; genus Allorhodoferax. The sequence continues at coordinate 7,081 of CANJXV010000075.1, read as the reverse complement.
CCAATACCCTCTTTTATGACGCGGGTGGCACCACGTTGGTGTTCAAACTCGTAGCTTTCCAGCGCGGCGATGGTGGCTTCCAAATGCACGCGTCCGGCCCAGGTCTGGGCATCGCGCGCCCAGGCGAGCGGAGCGCCCATTTCATCGGACACGGCCTGTGCAATTTCTTCGGCACGTTCGTTGTACAGGGCAAGAATGCGCCGCATCAGCGCCAGGCGGGTAGCTTTATCGGTTTGCGTGAAGGAAGGAAATGCGGCGCGGGCGGCGGCCACGGCTTTATCGACATCGGCAGCACTGCCCATGGAAATCTGGGTATAAGCCTGCTCAGTTGCAGGGTTGACGACGTCCAGGCTACGGGCCACCATCGGATTGACCCAGGCGCCGTTGATATAAAACTGTTGGTGGTGGGACATGGTGTGCGGGCGCGCAATGCGCATAGTCAGGTAAGAAAAGTAGGCGGACGGATAAGGTTAGCAGAGATTGCCCAGGGCAGGCGATAGGCAAAGCGCCGTCGCCTGCGCCAAGGGCGACGGGTTGGATGCAAGCTGCCGCCCTCGGCACAGCAAGCGCTAGGATGCAAGCTCAACCCCACAAGGAGATACGCCACATGCATGCCCAAGACTTTGCGTCACCAACGGTGCGCGCCTTGCGTACCGACTTGGCGCTGGCGCTGCGCGCCGCCGCCCACCATGGCTTAGCCGAAGGCGTGTGCAACCACTTCAGCATCGAGCTGCCCGACGGCAGTGGCCGCTTTTTGCTCAACCCGCGCGGCCTGATGTGGAGCGAGGTGCAAGCCGATGACATTGTGATGATTGATGGCCAGGGCCAGGTGCTGGCCGGGCGGCATGCCGTCGAGCCCACGGCCATGTTTATCCATGCGGCGATTCACCGTGTTGCTGGTAAAGCCTGTGTACTGCATACACATATGCCTTATGCGACGGCAATTACCTTAACGCACGCCCGCATGTTGGACACACGCTTGTCGCAAAACGCGATGCGCTTTCATGGCCGGGTGGCCGCGGATGCGCAGTACAACGGCTTGGCACTGGACCTGCGCGAAGGCGAGCGCATTGCGAACGCCATGCAAGGCGCTGATATTGTTTTTTTGGGCAACCACGGCATAGTGGTCTGCGCCGAGCGTATGGACTACGCCTACGACGATTTGTACTACCTGGAACGCGCCTGTATGGTCGAAGTACTGGCACGTCAAAGTGGCCTACCGCTTGAACCCGTGGACGAAGCACTGGCCGCCAACGTGGCTGCGCAAACGCGAGGCGAACAATTGCAAGCCGAACTGTTTTTCAAGGCCTTGGGGCGCAAGCTTTAAGCCATTTGATCACTCAGCTGCCAAGCAAGTTCTTACAAAAACCGGTCCAATATGCGCTTGCTGTGCGCATCGAGCACCTTCTGGTCGGGCACTAGGTAGTGGATGCCGTGGGCGTCAGCCACCAATAGGCTGCGGCCTGTGCCGATGCGGCGTATGTCCTCGTCACCGCGCAGGACAAACTCGGTACGACCTCGATCGGTTTGCACCGTCCAAGTGCAGGGCGTGGAAAAGCTACTGACGTCCACAATGCGGACCAACACAGGCATGAATTCGCGATGCGCCAATTCGTCCGCAATCAGGTTTTGGTAGTCTGGCGGTAAATCGCTCAGGCGGTCCACCCAAGCCACTTCGTGGCCTTCGGTGCTGAGCAAGGAAATGCCCTCTTCGGGCGCCAATATGGGAAAGGCGCGCACAGGTAAGACTCCGGCAAAGCGCTCACCCTGCGCATTGGTCAGGATCAGTTGGCCAAAGGGAGTGCGCTCCAGCACAAACGGGGCGTGATGTTGTCCATCGCTCATACCGCACCCCCGCTCAAGGCCAACTGCGCATCGGCATTGCGCGCCTGCGCCTGGTACAAATTGAAATAGGGGCCTTCTTGCTGCATCAGCGCATCATGCGTGCCTTCTTCCACCACTCGGCCCCGGTCCAGCACCACCAATCGGTCGGCGCGGTGCAGCGTGGACAGACGATGTGCGATGGCAATCGTAGTGCGGCCCTTCACCAAATTTTCCAGGGCCTTTTGAATTTCTTTTTCGGTTTCTGAATCGACGGACGATGTAGCTTCGTCGAGTATCAAAATGCGCGGGTCAATCAATAGCGCGCGTGCAATGGAGATACGCTGGCGCTCACCGCCGGAGAGGCCTTGGCCGCGCTCGCCCACCATAGAGTCATAGCCATGGGGCAGGCGCAAAATAAATTCATGCGCGTGCGCGGCACGCGCTGCGGCCATGATCTCGGCGCGGCTGGCATCGGGTTTGCCATAAGCAATGTTGTCGGCAATCGTGCCGAAAAACAAAAAAGGCTCTTGTAAAACTAATCCGATATTGCGGCGAAAATCGCTGATGGCGTAAGTGCGTATATCCACGCCATCGACCAAAATCGCACCTTCGGACACATCGTAAAAGCGGCAAATCAAATTCACCAAGGTGCTCTTGCCCGAGCCGCTGTGCCCCACCAGGCCAATCATCTCGCCCGGCGCGATAGACAAATTAATGCCCCGGTTGACAGCGCGGTTGCCGTAACGGAAACCTACTTCGCGCAGTTCGATACGCCCCTGCACCCGGTTCACGCGCACCGGGTTTTGCGGCTCGGGCACACTGGAGACATGGTCCAAAATATCAAAAATACGCTTGGCCGCAGAGGCCGATTTTTGCGTCACCGACACAATGCGGCTCATCGAATCCAAACGTCCATAAAAACGACCAATGTAGGCAATGGCCGCCAGCAACATGCCCACGGTGATTTGCCCGTGCGCTACCTGGTAAATACCAAAACCCCAAACCACCAGCAAGCCCAGCTCGGTGAGCAAAGACACCGAGGGCGAGAAAAGCGACCAGATTTTGTTGATGCGGTCATTGACCACCAGGTTGTAGCGGTTGGCATCCCGAAACCGTGCAGCCTCGCGTTGCTCTTGGGCAAAGGCTTTGACTACGCGGATGCCCGGAATCGTGTCGGCCAGCACATTAGTCACCTCGCCCCAGACTCGGTCAATTTTTTCAAAGCCGGTGCGCAAACGGAAACGCACATAGTGAATCATCCATCCGATAAAAGGCAGCGGCACCAGGGTAATCAGCGCCAGCCAGGGGTTCATAGAAAACAAGATCACTGCCGTCATCGTGATCATCACGACGTCGCTGGCAAAGTCTGTGAGGTGCAGCGACAAATACACCGCAATCCGGTCGCTCTCGCTGCCCACGCGCGAGAGCAAGTCGCCGGTGCGCTTACCGCCAAAATACTCTAGCGAGAGTTGCAACAAATGATCATAGGTAGTGGTGCGCAAATCAGCCGCGATGCGCTCAGAAGCCAAGGCAAGGATGTAGGTTTTGGCCCAGCTCAGCACCCAGGCCAGCAAACCCGAGGCCAGCAGGCCGGCTAAGTACCAAGCGATTGTGGAGCGCTCAATATGCTGCCCGTTTTGAAGCGGGATCAGCACTTCATCTACCAATGGAATGGTGAGGTAAGGCGGTACCTGGCTGGCGGCGGTGCCCAGCAGCATTAGGACAAAGCCCCAGACCAATTGCCCGCGGTAGGGCCGGGCAAAGCGCCACAAGCGCAGCAAGGTCCAGGTAGAAGGCGGGGTATGCACCACCTTGGTACAGACAGGACATTCCTCAGCTTCCGGGTCCAGCAGCGCTTTGCAGCTAGGGCACAGGACCTGGGCCGCTATGGACACCGGCACGCCGCTTAAAGCGCTGTTGTAGCGCGCATTAAATTGGTCCACCAGGCGCAAAGCATGCAGGTTATGGCCCAAAGTAAAGCGCCAATGCGCCAAGTGTCCGTGCTCGTCCTGCAACTGCAAATGGCCCACGCCGGCGTGGTCGTGGTGCTCTAGGCGCAGGCCGGGGCGGTAATCCCAGCTTTGGGCACCTGCCGATTGCATGCTGAACAAGCGCTTATCTGTGGCCACCAGCACACTAGGCTCAAAGCGCATCTGGGCGTCCAGGTCAACCTCGAGCAGCGCACAAACGTTTTCATGGCCAGCGACTTGCGTCGCCAATGCATCGCGCCAGGCCAGAGGGATATCCACTGCGCCAAAGGGGCCGGGCGCTTGCTTGTGATTCATGAAAATGCCAAATTGAAATGTATAAAACTGCCGGTTTCGCGGCCCCCAGGCGGGGCGCTCACCGCATCCAAACCCGCTACTATGCCTGAGCCTTGGCTATCACCCCAGAGAAGTGCAGCGCTATCGGCGAGAATACAGAACGCACGACGAACCACCCCAGTGGACTTGAACTTCCACCCACACGCATGACGCGCCAGAAAAAAATCAACATTTTGCGGGTAAACCACCTGCGCGGACCCAATATCTGGACCTACCGGGCAGTGATTGAGGCTTGGGTGGATATCGGGGACCTAGAAGATTTTCCCTCCAACACACTGCCCGGCTTTTACGAACGCCTGACCGGCTACCTGCCCGGCTTGATCGAGCATGAATGCAGCCCGGGCGTGCGCGGCGGGTTTTTGCAGCGCCTGCAAGAAGGCACCTGGGCCGCCCATATTTTGGAACACGTCTGCCTGGAATTACAAAACATGGCCGGCATGCGCACCGGTTTTGGCAAAGCACGCCAGACCTCTCAAACTGGTATTTACAAAGTGGCTTTTCGCACCCGGCAAGAGGATGTGGGCCGACGCGCACTGCATCTGGGGCGCGACCTGGTGGAGGCCGCGATCCACGACACGCCTTTTGATGCGACTAAAGCGGTACAAGAGCTGCACGGCATGGTGGACTCGCTCTGCCTGGGCCCAAGCACCGCGCACATTGTTGATGCCGCCACAGCGCGCGGCATACCGCATACCCGCCTGACCGACGGCAATTTGGTGCAACTGGGCTATGGCATTTCGCAGCGGCGTATTTGGACGGCCGAGACCGACCAGACCAGCGCGATTGCCGAAGAAATTGCCAGCGACAAAGACATGACCAAGCGCTTGCTGCAAGCCTGCGGCGTACCGGTACCGCATGGTCAGGTGGTGCAAAGCGCCGCGCAGGCCTGGGAAGCGGCGCAGTCCATAGGACTGCCGGTAGCCATAAAGCCTTACGACGGCAACCATGGGCGGGGTGTGGCCCTGGACCTCGAAAACCAAGCCGACATTGAAGCGGCCTACGCGCTGGCCCACCAGGAAGGCGACGGCCAAGTGATTGTGGAGGAATTTATCCGAGGCAATGAACACCGCCTACTAGTGGTAGGCCGCCAGGTGGTAGCCGCAGCGCGCGGCACCACGCTGTATGTTCAAGGCGACGGTGTATCCACTATGAACCAATTGGTAGACCAACAAATCAATAGCGATCCGCGCCGTGGACGCGCCGAGTCCTTCCCTTTGAACGTGGTTGATTTGTCTGAAAGCCCGGAAGTTTTGCTCGAACTCGAGCGCATTGGCCTGGCACCGCAGTCGGTGCCTGCAGCGGGTCAAAAAGTGCTCATCCAACGTAATGGCAATGTGGCGTTTGATGTCACCACTGAGCTGCACCCCAGCGTGGCGCGGGCCGCCGCACTGGCAGCGCGCGTGGTGGGCTTGGATATTGCCGGTGTGGACATGGTGCTGGAAAACTGTGCTCTGCCGCTCCAAGGGCAGCGCGGTGCGGTCATCGAGGTCAACGCCAGCCCTGGCCTGCTGGCCCATATCAAACCGGCCAATGGCACGGGCCAGCCCGTGGGCACGGCCATCATCAGCCATTTGTTTGATACCAAGCAAGACGGGCGGATACCGGTTGTCGGCATCACCGGAACGCACAACACCGGCCGCATGGCGCGCCTGGTGGCCTGGCTAGTACATATCAGCGGCAAGCATGTGGGCCTGGCCTGTAGCGAGGGCTTGTACTTGGATAGCCGCCGGGTAGATGCAGCCGACAGCAGCAGCTGGGAGGCAGGCCAGCGTATTTTGATGAACCGTTCCGTGCAGGCTGCGGTGTTTGAAAACCCATGCACCACGATTTTGGGTCAGGGCCTGGCTTACGATAAATGCCAGGTCGGTGTAGTAACTGACGTCACATGGCACGAAGGTCTGCGCGATTTCGACATCTTGGACGCGGAGCAAAACTTCAAAGTCGCGCGCACTCAAGTCGATGTGGTCCTACCCAGCGGAACCGCCGTCATAAACGCCATGGACGCGCAGGCAATGGCGCTGGCCGAACTCTGTGATGGGCGTGTTATCTTCTACGCGCTGTCCCCCGATTACCCCACGCTATTGGCGCACCGCGCGCAAGGCCATCAAGTCGTCTGCCTGCGCGAAGGGATGGTCGTGCTGGCGCATGGCGCGCAGGAAAGGCCATTGCTGCGGCTCGATAGCTTAAAGCCCGCCAAGGCCGCGCAGCCCGAAATGGTGATGGCAGCGGTCGCCGCCGCCTGGGCACTAAACATCACACCAGAATTGATCGCTGCAGGACTACGCACCTTCGAATCCAACCCGCAAAAAACGCCTTACTAACGCCCTCCATTTAACGCACACGCCGAGCTGCCTAACGGACCACACCCATGGAAGTCACCCGCATTCGCGCCTTGCGCGGCCCCAATCTCTGGAGCCACCACACGGCTATCCAAGCTGTTGTTTTCTGCACGCCCACGGAATGGGCTATTGCAGACATGCAGGGCTTTGAAACCCGGCTGCGTGCGCGCTTTCCCGAAATCAGCGCCTTTCAGCCCACCGGCCACGAAGGCGCAGTGCCTTTGGCCCGGGTGCTCGAATTGGCCACACTGGGCTTGCAAGCACAGGCCGGTTGCCCGGTGACCTTCAGCTGCACCAAACCGACCACGGAAGCCGGCGTGTTTCAAGTGGTGGTGGAGTACAGCGAAGAAGCCGTCGGGCGCTTGGCACTGGAATTGGCGCAAAGCCTGTGTCAATCCGCCCTGGACGACACCTCTTTTGACCTGGCCAGTGTGCTGCACCAATTGCGCGAGCTCGACGAAGACGTGCGCCTGGGACCCAGCACCGGCTCGGTCGTGAATGCCGCGCTGGCGCGCAATATTCCCTACAGCCGCATGACCGATGGCAGCATGGTGCGCTTTGGCTGGGGCAGCAAACAAAGACGCATCCAAGCGG
>CANJXV010000074.1 GCA_947478935.1 Comamonadaceae bacterium | reverse complement strand
GTAAAAATTGTGCTGCCCTTGCTGCCAGCTTTCAATTTTTTGTCCATGGGTGGCCCAAAAATCGGGCGGTAAGGCCATGGCGCCGGAGTACAGCAGGTCGCCATCCTCGAGTGCCTTGTCGTTCTGGTAGTCGTCGGTGGCTAGGCCCAACGCGCGGGCTTTGACGCGCATATTGATGTCTTTGGACACAAGCACCACTTCGCGCGGCGCATGCTGGGTGCGTAAAGCGGCTACCACGCCCAATATCTGATTGTCCGCTTTGCCTTGCGGCAGACTGCCTGGCAGGCTGTAGTCCAGAGCCAGAGTTTGGAACATCAGTTTGCCCTTGGCTTCGCGCTGGCCGGTGCTATCGAGCTTGAAGCCACTGCTGATGTCGGCGCCCGGCGTGCCAGCCAAGGCATCCAAAGTCCGGCTGGTTTGTCGCGCGTTGCGAGCAACTTCAGTCATGCCTTTTTTGTGCCCATCGAGCTCTTCCAGAACGATCATCGGAAGAAAAATATCGTGCTCCTCAAAGCGGAACAAGCACATCGGGTCGTGCAGTAAGACATTGGTGTCAAGCACAAACAGCTTAGGCGGTCCTGTGCGCCGCGTTTTTTTCTCTCCACGGGCGCCTGCTTTGCCCATCGCTTTGGCGGCAGGCTGCCCGCCGACTGGCTGTATTCGCGCTTGCATCTGCGGTGCGCGCGATTGAGGGTAGCTGCTGGTAGGTAGTGCCGCGGTGATGGGAATTACCTGGGCAACCATGCCGGGGGCGAGTTGTTGCTCCAGTCGCGCGATACGTGCTGGCGCTTTGGCCTCCAATTCGCGGGCAGCGACGGAGCGCTTAGCGCTTGCCGGTTTGCCCTGTGGACCAGACTTGGAGAAAGCGGATGAGGAGAGTTTGTCAGCGGGCTTGGTCGGCGCGGGTGGCAAGGGCATGTCGTAGAACTCGAGAAATAAAAAATCAGGTGGCGATGATCGTCAGGCACAAAAAAGGCCGCCTTGGAATGAGGCGGCCTCTTTCGGGAAAGATATCAAACGCTGGCATTGAGCCATTATGCATGAGACCTATGGCGGGAAAATGAAATGAAAAATCCGGAGAAAAAGGCTCTCAAGCTTTGGCTTTAAGCGATTTTACTGCCTTCAAAACCTCTTCCACATGGCCCGGTACTTTGAGGCCACGCCATTCTTCTTTGACCAATCCATCAGGTCCGATCAGGAAGGTGCTGCGTTCGATCCCCTTGACCTTTTTACCGTACATGATCTTATTTTTGACCACGCCGAACATATGACACATTTTCTCTTCGGTGTCGGCAATCAGTTCAAAGGGTAACTCTAGGCGCGCTTTAAATTCGTCGTGGGATTTCATGTTGTCGCGGGAAACACCAAACACATGGCTACCAGCCTTCACGAAGTCCGCGTAATGATCTCGAAACTGCATTGCTTCGGTGGTGCAACCAGGCGTGTTGTCTTTGGGATAAAAGTAGAGCACCAGGGTCTTGCCCACATGCGAATTGTTGGTTACCCGTATGCCACCGGTGGCGTTGGCTTCGAATTCGGGTAGTGGTTTATTGACAACGATCGCCATAGGGTATTGAGTCTCGCGTGCAGAATGTGTCAGGCAAGCCGTTGCGCTGTGAATAGAACTTATCGCGCGACGGCATCAGCCAAGTATTTTACGCTGAAAAATGGTGCGGCCTTTCCCCAAGCGTGAGGGCGCTTGCGCTACACCAGTAATGCCGCCACAACCTTGCGGCCTTCGGCGGCCAGAAAATTGAAGGTTCGGCAGGCAGCCGGGGTGTCCATGGTTTCGACGCCGATGCGCTGCGCATACAGATTGGTCAGCCACTGCGCTTGTGGGAAGCGAAGCCGCTCGCCACTGCCAAAAAGCACCAGTTCGGCGCCCCAATCGGCCAGGCAGTCAAACTGCGCCGCGCCTAGCTGTGCAAAACCCTCGCAACCCCAGGCTTGCCGGTGTCCCATACTGCTGAGCAGCATGCTGTGCATCACCTTTTCGCCGTTAATGGCTATCCAGCCCGGTCCGTAGCCCGTGAGACTGGGGCCCTGGGCCTGGTCTGCTTGAAGTTTCATGGCGGGTAAATAGCAGCCCGAAGGCCGACCTGTGCGAAGTAAAAATGCTGAACTGTGGTCAAATTATAGGTTTCGCCCTTAGTGCGCTTGTATCGGAGTGACATTGAAAAACATTCAGAAATCCGCCAAATTAGCCAACGTCTGTTATGACATCCGCGGCCCCATCATGGACCGCGCGCGGCAAATGGAAGACGATGGGCAAAAAATAATCAAACTGAATATCGGCAACCTGGCGGTTTTTGGCTTTGACGCGCCTGAGGAAATCCAGCAGGACATGATTCGTAATTTGCCCAATTCTTCTGGCTATTCGGATAGCAAAGGTATTTTTGCAGCACGCAAAGCGGTCATGCACGAGACCCAAAAGCAAGGCATCAAGGGCGTGACCTTGGATGACATTTACCTGGGCAACGGCGCTAGTGAACTGATTGTGATGGCGACCAACGGCCTGCTCGATGACGGCGACGAACTGCTGTTGCCAGCGCCAGATTACCCTTTGTGGACCGCCGCCGCAAGCCTGTCTGGTGGGACGCCAGTGCATTACCGCTGCGACGAGTCTAAGGGCTGGATGCCTGATGTGGCCGATATCCGCGCGAAGATCACGCCGCGCACCAAAGGCATTGTGGTTATCAACCCCAACAACCCGACTGGTGCGCTGTATTCCGACGCATTGTTACTAGAGATCGTGGCGATCGCGCGCGAACATGGTTTAGTGTTGTTTGCCGATGAGGTGTACGACAAGGTCCTGTACGACGGTGTGCGCCATACGGCTATCGGTTCGCTCAGCCAGGATGTGTTGACGCTAACTTTCAATTCGCTGTCCAAAAGCTATCGCTCGTGCGGTTACCGGGCTGGGTGGCTTGCATTGTCTGGCGACAAGCGCTATGCCAAAGACTACATCGAGGGCTTGAACATGCTCTCGAACATGCGCTTGTGCGCCAATGTGCCAGGGCAGTACGCAATTCAGACCGCATTGGGCGGCTACCAGAGTATTGACGACTTGGTGTGCGAAGGTGGACGCCTGCGCCGCCAGCGCGATTTGGCTTATGAGCTGATCACGGCCATTCCTGGTGTTAGCTGCGTCAAGCCGCGTGCGGCCTTGTATATGTTTCCGCGCTTGGATCCTAAGATGTACCCGATTACGGATGACCAGCAATTTTTCCTTGACGTCTTGCAAGAAACGCGTGTGATGTTAGTCCAGGGCACCGGCTTTAACTGGGAAGCGCCGGACCATTTCAGGATTGTTTTCTTACCGCACGAGGATGATTTGCGTGAGGCTATTGGGCGACTGGCGCGGTTTTTGGAGCGGTACCGGGCAACGCATGCATCAGCCTGAGTATTCATCTAGGCAGGATTAGGTTTTGACAGTTTGATTTTTTATAAGAGCGATATGAAACCCATTCAAGTAGGCCTTCTGGGCATCGGCGTGGTAGGCACTGGAACATTTAATGTACTCAAGCGCAATCAGCCTGAAATTCAGCGGCGCGCAGGGCGTGGAATTGAAATCACCATGGTGGCCGATTTGGATAGTGAGCGTGCTCGGGCCATCGTTGGCGAGGGCGTTGCGGTGGTGAATGATGCCCGTGCGGTGCTTGCTAATCCTGATATTGACATCGTGATTGAGCTGATTGGTGGCTACGGGATTGCCAAGACGCTGGTGCTGGAAGCCATTGCCGCTGGCAAACACGTGGTCACCGCTAACAAGGCTTTACTGGCGGTGCACGGAACTGAGATTTTTGCAGCCGCCTCGGCCAAGGGCGTTATCGTGGCTTTTGAGGCAGCGGTGGCCGGTGGTATCCCCATCATCAAAGCGCTGCGCGAGGGTTTGACAGCCAATCGCATTGAATGGATTGCCGGCATCATTAATGGGACCACCAATTTCATTCTCTCCGAAATGCGCAGCAAAGGTCTTGATTTTGCGGATGTCTTGAAAGAGGCGCAGCGCTTAGGCTATGCCGAAGCCGACCCTACGTTTGACATTGAGGGCGTGGATGCCGGCCATAAGGTAACCATCATGTCGGCTATCGCGTACGGCATTCCGGTGCAGTTTGACAAGGCCTATGTTGAAGGCATCACCAAACTTTCGGCGCAGGATATTCGCTATGCGGAACAACTTGGTTACCGGATTAAGCTGCTGGGCATTGCCAAGCGCCGCCCGGAGGGGATTGAATTGCGCGTGCACCCCAGTTTGGTTCCGTCCAAACGGCTGATCGCAAACGTCGAAGGTGCGATGAATGCCGTGGTAGTGCAAGGGGACGCAGTGGGAACGACCTTGTATTACGGTAAAGGTGCGGGTTCTGAACCCACGGCCAGCGCAGTAATCGCCGACCTCGTAGACGTAACACGCTTGCACACCGCCGATCCCGCGCAGCGCGTGCCGCATCTGGCCTTTCAGCCCAATGCGATGAGCGATTTGCCCATATTGCCCATAAGCGAGGTCGTCACCAGCTACTACCTTCGTTTGCGCGTGGCCGATCAGGCTGGTGTGTTAGCCAAGGTGACCGGTATATTGGCCGAAGCCGATATCAGCATCGATGCCGTGTTGCAACGCGAAGCCGACGAAGTCGATAGCGACAGCGCCAGCCAAACCGACTTGATTATCTTGACCCACGACTGCCAGGAAGCGCGCATGGACGCGGCCTTGGCGCGCATGCAGGCTTTGCCTACGGTGCTGCAAACCATCGTGCGTATCCGCAAGGAAGAGCTGGCCTGATGCAGTACATATCCACCCGCGCCGCAAAAGGCCAGGCAGAGCCCAAACGCTTTTGCGAGATATTGCTCGAAGGCCTGGCGCCCGATGGCGGTTTGTACCTGCCGACGCACTACCCGCAGGTCGATAGCGCCACATTAAGTCGATGGCGCAGTTTGCCCTATGCAGACATTGCGTTTGAGATTTTGTCCTTGTATGTAGACGACATCCCCGCCGTTGATTTGCGCGCCTTGTGCCGCAAAACCTATACCTCAGAGGTATTTGGCAGCGAGGCGATAGTGCCTCTCAAACGACTGGAAGAGGGCCTGTACCTAGAGGCCTTATCCAACGGGCCGACGCTGGCTTTCAAAGACATGGCCATGCAGCTCTTAGGCAATTTATTTGAATACGAACTGGCGCGGCGCGGCGAAGAGCTTAATATTTTTGGCGCCACCAGTGGCGATACCGGAAGTGCTGCCGAATATGCGATGCGTGGCAAAAAAGGCGTGCGCGTCTTTATGACGAGTCCGGATGGGCGCATGAGCCCATTTCAGCAGGCGCAGATGTTTAGCCTGCTGGATGACAACATCCATAACATCGCCATACGTGGCGTGTTTGACGATTGCCAAGACTTGGTTAAAGCGGTCTCTAATGATCTGGCCTTTAAACAGCGCTACAAAATCGGTACCGTCAATTCGATTAACTGGGCGCGCCTGATGGCGCAAGTGGTCTATTACTTTGCCGGTTATTTCCAGGCCACGAGCAACAACACCGAGCGGGTGTCATTTTGCGTGCCCAGCGGAAACTTTGGCAATGTATGCGCCGGCCATGTGGCACGCATGATGGGCTTGCCCATCGATAAATTGGTGGTTGCCACCAACGAGAACGATGTGCTTGATGAATTTTTCCGTACCGGTGTGTACCGGGTACGGGGTAGTGCTGACACGCATGAAACGTCGAGTCCGTCCATGGACATTTCCAAGGCGAGCAATTTTGAGCGCTTTGTGTTCGATTTGCTGGAGCGCGACAGCGCGCGCGTGGCGGATTTGTTTGGCGCTGGACTGGCGCGCACAGGGGCTTTCGATTTGCATGCAGACCCGCTGTTTGCGCAGGCTGCAACTTTTTACGGTTTTGTCAGCGGCAAAAGCACCCACGCCGACCGCATCGCCACTATCCGGGATACCTGGCAGCGCTTTGGCATGATGGTTGATACGCATACCGCCGATGGTCTCAAAGTCGCGCACAAAGTCCGACAGGTCGGTATTCCTATGGTCGTGCTGGAAACTGCTTTGCCTATTAAATTCGCCTCCACGATCGTGGAGGCGCTGGGTCTTGAGCCGGAGCGCCCCGCCAAATTCACGGGCATTGAAGCCCTGCCCAAACGTGTGCGCGTAATGGACGCGGATGTGCAGGCGCTCAAGGCCTATATCGCCTCAGTTTGCGACTGAGCCACCAACATGCCCATGCCGCCACGCAGCCCGCTCTTGCCACTGGAAACCGCGCTGGCGCAAGTGCTCGCGGCCTTGAACGGTAAGCAGTTGCGCACCGAAATGTGCAGCACTTTGCAGGCCGATGGACGGGTGCTGGCGCAGCAGGTAGTGTCGGCATTGGAAGTACCGCCGCAGGACAATAGTTCCATGGATGGTTACGCCTTGCGCTGCGCCGATGTGGCGCCGGGGCGCGCGTTGCGGGTCTCGCAACGCATTCCCGCCGGTAGCCAAGGCGCGCCGCTGCAAGCGGGCACGGTTGCCCGCATCTTCACTGGCGCGCCGATTCCTTCGGGCGCCGATGCCGTCGTCATGCAGGAAGATTGTCGGGAAGTGCAGGGCACGGACGCGTCAAGCCCTGCGATACATGTGCAGACCCAGCCCCAAGTTGGCCAATGGATACGCCGCCGCGGTGAGGATGTGAAGCTAGGCGCCACGGTTTTACAGTCCGGTTCACGCTTGGGCCCTGCCGCGCTAGGCCTGGCCGCCAGCGTGGGCTTAGCGCAGTTACGAGTGGCTTGCAAGCCGCGCGTGGCCTTGTTTTCCACTGGCGACGAACTGGTGATGCCCGGCACGCTGGCGCCGCAGGATATGCCTGCGGGCGCCATCTACAACTCCAATCGTTTTTTTCTGGCGGCTTTGTTGCGTCGTGTGGGATGCGAGGTGACGGATTTAGGTATCGTGCCCGACCGGTTGGACGCCACGGTACAGGCCTTGCGGGAAGCAGCGCAAGCGCACGATGTGGTGCTGACCAGTGGGGGCGTGTCGGTGGGCGAGGAAGACCATATCAAGCCAGCGGTGCAGCAACTGGGCCATCTAGACCTGTGGCAAATCGCCATTAAGCCGGGTAAACCGTTTGCCCATGGGCGCGTCGATGAGGCCTACTTTATTGGGCTGCCAGGGAACCCTGTCTCCAGTTTTGTCACCTTTTTGCTGCTGGTACGACCGTTTTTGCTGCGCATGCAGGGCGTTCAGGATGTGGCTTTGCCTACGCAGCCCTTACGCGCAGACTTTGATTGGCCGCGCGCTGACCGGCGGCAAGAGTTTTTGCGCGTCCGGCGCAACGCGCAAGGCGGGCTGGATCTGTTCTCCAACCAGAGTTCGGGCGTTTTAACCTCGGTGGTCTGGGGCGACGGTTTGCTGGACAACCCGCCGAGCCGCACGATTGCGCGCGGCGACACGGTGCAGTTCATTGGCCTCGGCGATTTGCTGGGCTGAGTAGGTCAAGCACTCAAAGTTATCTGTATGCACATCACTCTCAAATACTTTGCCAGCATCCGCGAGACCATGGGCAGCAGCGGCCAGGCGCATGAAACGCAGGCGCAAACCCTGGGCCAGTTGCGCGATGAATTGGTGCAGGCGGGCGGCTTGGCAGCGCAGGCACTCGGGCGTGACCGGGTCTTGCGCATGGCGCTGAATCAAACCTTGTGCGAGGAAGGCACGGCCTTAACACCTGGGGCCGAGGTTGCATTTTTCCCACCGGTTACGGGAGGCTGATCATGGTCTTTTACTTGTGCTTTCAGGTTCACGCGGTGTTGCAATGATCCAGACGTCTGTCCCGTCAGACATTAGCGCAACTGACCGCGTACGGATTCAGACAGCGCGGTTTGATGCGTCCGAAGAAATCGCGGCCTTGCAGCAAAACGACCCACGCATCGGGGCGGTGTGTATTTTTTTAGGCACCGTGCGCGACCGCAATGTCCATGACGCGGCCCACGCCGGTAGCGTGCAAACCCTAGAGCTGGAGCACTATCCCGGCATGACAGAAAAGTCGATCGAAGCCATGATTGACGAGGCGCATCGGCGTTTTGATATTTACGGCGTGCGGGTAGTGCATCGCGTCGGGGTGATGCACCCGACCGAGCCGGTGGTGCTGGTGGCAGCGGCCTCGGCCCATCGTGGCGAAAGTTTCAAGGCCTGTGAGTTTGTGATGGACTATTTGAAAACCCAGGCGCCGTTTTGGAAAAAAGAGCAAGGCCCTGCGGGGGCGCAGTGGGTGGATGCCCGCGTTAGCGACGATGCCGCTTTAGCCCGCTGGGGTATCCACATACCCAACGCCTGAATCTGCAGTAATCAGTCAAGCACTGACCGCCATCAATGGGTGTAGATTTTTTTCTGCGTCCGCAGTGCCTGGGCGGCTTCGGCGACACTTTCTTCTTGGTCCGGCGCTTCTACCGGGTCCAGCCATTGCGAGCGGTGGACCGCTTGTTGCAGCAAATGCAGCAGGCCATGCACCATAAAGGACTGCAAATTCAGCGTGCAGGTACGCGCCTCGTGCTCATCGTCCCCGCCGTCTTTGATCACCAATTGGGTCAGGCCATTGGCATGCAAATGGATGGTGACCTCGGTCACCAGCATCGGCAACTCGCCAAGCGGCAGCGCTGTGGTGGTGCTTGAATAAGGCGTTTGTAAATCGGCTTTCTGTAAAAAATCTTCTTGCTTGAGGTGGACCAAAATCTTGCGGGATTCTTCGTCAGCCACCGTGACGGCGGGGTCTAAAGCCTCAATGCGAGAGACCGTGGTCATCAGCGGCTCGACCAGCTTGACGCCGATGCGGCGGGTCAGCCAGAGCCGCACTTCCTGCTCCTGAACGGTTTTGACCCGAACCAGCAAGCGGTCTTGCCGTTCGTCATACTGCACATTGAGCTGGTGGATATTCATTAGCTTGATTTTAGTCAGGGTGGGCCGCCCCATGCTGCTTGAAAATGCAGCACTAGCCCCAAGCTGAGCCCTAACTGAGGATGCCGTATGCGAATTGACAAGTTAACGACCAAGTTCCAAGAGGCCCTGGGTGAAGCGCAAAGCGCAGCGCTGGCCCAGGACCATGCCTATATTGAGCCGGCCCATGTGCTGGGAGCTATGTTGCGCCAAGAGGACGGCCCTAAGGCCTTGCTCCAGCGCGCCGGGGTGAATGTTCCTTCTCTGCTGGCGATGGCCGACGCCGCCGCGCACAAACTGCCACAAGTGCAAGGGCAGGACCAGGTGCAGGTCGGGCGCGAAATGGTCAGCCTGTTGCAGGCCTGCGAAAAAGAAGCCATGAAGCGCGGTGACCAGTATGTGGCCAGCGAGCTGTTTCTGGTGGCCTTGAGCGAGGCCAAATCGGACTTTGCAAAGCAGGCCCAGTCTTTGGGCTTGGGCCGTAAAAGTCTGGACGCTGCCATATTGGCGGTGCGCGGCGGGCAAGGTGTCGATAGCGCTGATGCCGAAGACCAGCGTGAGTCGCTCAAAAAATACTGCGTGGATTTGACCGAACGCGCCCGCGCTGGCAAGCTTGACCCGGTAATTGGCCGGGACGACGAAATCCGCCGGGCTATCCAGGTGCTGCAACGTCGCACCAAAAACAACCCGGTGCTCATTGGTGAGCCCGGCGTCGGTAAGACAGCCATCGTGGAAGGCCTGGCCCAGCGCATCGTGGCCGGGGAAGTGCCCGATTCACTCAAAGGCAAACGGGTGTTGTCCTTGGACATGGCCTCACTGCTGGCGGGCGCTAAATTCCGGGGCGAGTTCGAAGAACGCCTCAAAAACGTGTTGAAAGATCTGTCCAAGGACGAGGGCCAAACCATCGTCTTTATCGATGAATTGCACACCATGGTCGGGGCCGGTAAGGCCGAGGGCGCCATGGATGCCGGCAATATGCTCAAGCCGGCTTTAGCGCGTGGCGAGCTCCATTGCGTGGGCGCCACCACGCTGGACGAGTACCGCAAGTACATCGAAAAAG
>CANJXV010000073.1 GCA_947478935.1 Comamonadaceae bacterium | reverse complement strand
GCCTGGACTAACGGATTGAACTGTGGAGGAATTGCCGGAGAACTTCGACTACACAAGGCGTCGAAGCATAGGCGCAGGGATGGTGACGAGGGGATGCGCTTGGCTTGTTGCCAAGGTTTCAAACAGCCGACGCGCGCCCAATAACGGAACGCTAACGCTCCGCAGGCACAGGTTTATCAGTTGCATCAACACAAACATCTCGTTGCATTCCGCCCCCAGAAAAATAGATCTGGAGGTTTGGGGTATTCCGATTCAGTGGTTCAATTCGTCGGCTTGACCCCGCTGCGTGCCGGCCACCACACGCAGCTGAGCTGTGGTTTGCGGGCTATGCGGCAAGGCGGCATCGACCTTCTAGCGGGGCTGTCTGCGGGGGTGTGGACTAAACTCCAACCAAATCAACCACTTACAGCAAGTCGCTAGTGAAACACATTATAGGGGTCAAACCCGAAGCGCCCGCCGGGGCCACGGCGACCCCTGCAGCGCCCGCCGCGCAGTGGCTGACAGTGAGCGAGGACGAGGCCGATCAGCGACTGGACAATTACCTAATGCGCCAGCTCAAAGGCGTGCCCAAGACGCATATTTATCGCATCATTCGCAGCGGCGAGGTGCGGGTGAACAAGGGCCGCGCCGGTGCCGATACCAGGATCCAGGCCGGCGATCTGGTTCGCGTGCCGCCCATACGGGTGTCCGAGCGGGCGCAGGAAAAAGTCGCCACCATGGTCGCGCTATCGGCCCAAGGCGCACCCAGCCGCAGTTTTGCCGTTTTGCATGAGGACGAAGCCTTTTTGGCGCTGGACAAACCGGCGGGCGTGGCAGTGCATGGCGGCTCGGGGGTGAGCTTTGGCGTCATCGAGCAACTGCGCATGGCCAGACCGCAAGCGCGCTTTTTGGAATTGGTGCACCGCCTGGACCGGGAAACCAGCGGTATTTTGCTGGTTGCAAAGAAACGCAGTGCGCTTAAAAACTTGGCTGAGCAGTTCCGCCAACGCCAAACCGGCAAGACCTATTTGGCTTTGGTGTCGGGCGATTGGCCTGCGCATAAGAAAGTATTGGACAAGCCGCTGCACAAATACTTGTTGGACAGCGCAGGCGGGGCAGGCGAGGGCGAGCGCCGCGTCAAAGTAGTGGCGCGCGATGACCCGGACGGAATGCCCTCCGTGACCTTGGTAAAAGTACTGGCACGCAGCGCGCCGGGTGCGGCGCAGGCCATGAGCTTGTTGGCGGTGACCATCAAAACCGGCCGCACTCACCAGATAAGGGTGCATTTGGCCTCCGAAGGCATGCCTATTGCGGGCGATGACAAGTACGGACATTTTGAGGACAACAAAGCCTGGGCGCGCGCTGCGGTGCCGCTCAAGCGCATGTTTTTGCATGCTTGGCGTTTGCAAATCGCCCATCCTGCCAGCGGTGAGGCAATGGCCTTGCAAGCGCCGCTCGCAACCGAACTGTTACCTTTTTTGCAAGCACGGCTGCCCGCTGGGCTTGGTACCATCGAAGCGTTTGAAATTCCTGCCAATCAGCCTGATGCCCTATGAGTTCTATGACCAAGCGCCGTTTTGACCTGATCGCTTTTGATTGGGATGGGACCCTGTTTGACTCCACCGCCATCATCGTGCGTTCTATTCAGGGCGCGGTGCGCGATGTGGGTGGCAGCGTACCCAGCGACAAGGACGCTGCCTATGTGATCGGTTTGGGGCTAGGCCAGGCTTTGGCCCATGCGGCGCCGGATGTGCCTAAGGAAAAATATCCGCTTTTGGGTGAACGCTATAAACACCATTACGGGCGCGAACAGGACCAGATTAGCTTGTTCCCTGGCGTATTGGAGATGCTGGCCGAATTGAAGGCGCGCCAGTACTTTTTGACGGTGGCTACCGGTAAAAGCCGTTGGGGGCTGGACCAGGCCTTGGCGCATGTGGACCTCAAAGACCTATTTCACGCCAGCCGCACCGCCGACGAAACCGCAGGTAAGCCGCATCCGCGCATGCTGCATGAATTGATGGCGGAAATGGGTGTGTCGCCCGATCGCACACTGATGGTGGGCGACACCACGCACGACTTGCAACTTGCAGCAAATGCCGGTTGCGCCAGCGTGGGCGTGAACTACGGCGCCCATGACGAAAGTGCCTTGGCGGCGCTTAGGCCTTTGTATATTGCCGATTCGGCGCAGGCCTTGCACCGTTGGATGATAGACAACGCATAAAGCTATCGCGCATTTTTCCCCTGAGGAATTTGAACCCCGTATCCCTGTTTGTTGCAAGGCCGCCCATAGCATGCTGATCCCGCTGTGCCCTTCTGCCGACCTTCAAGATGGCGGGCTGGCGGTCCCTTTTGATGTGCTGTACCAAGGGCAAAGCTGCTGGGCATTTGCCATACGCTTTAAGGGCGAAGTGCATGCGTACCTAAACCGTTGTAGCCATGTGGCTATGGAAATGGATTTCCAGGCCAACCGTTTTTTTGATACCACGGGCGAGTGGTTGATTTGCGCTACCCATGGCGCGATGTACGCGCCGCAAACTGGGCGCTGTATGAACGGCCCCTGCCGTGGCGGCTTGGTCAAAATTGCCCTCTCCGAGCAAAACGGTTTGGTGGGCTGGCATACTGGCCCGCAATTACTACCGCAGACTATCTAATATGACAGAGCCCGTTTTTACCGATCCCCCATCACCATCCCCTGCCCAATCCGATTCGGCAGCACCACCAGCGGTTGGCCAGTCCAGCGCCGCCAGCGGGTCGGCCTGGGAGCGCAGCTTCATCGAAAAATGGATGCACGACAGTCTGGCCGAGCAGCGCGCAGCGCGGCGCTGGAAATACGGCATGCGTCTGGCCTGGCTTTTGTTTTTTGCGGCGCTGATCTGGCTGGGCATGGACCGCACTGGCAGCATGCATAACACCGATGTGACTCGACCCCATACGGCGGTGGTAGAAATCAAGGGTGAGATTGCCTCGGGCGCCGACGCCAGTGCGGAAGCGGTGATCACCTCCATGCGCAGTGCGTTTGAAGACGAGGGTGCGCTAGCGGTGGTGCTCTTGATTAATTCGCCCGGTGGCAGCCCAGTGCAAGCGGGCATCATGAACGACGAGATTCGCCGCTTGAAGGCTTTGCACAAGAAACCGGTGTATGTGGTGGTGGAAGAAACGTGCGCTTCGGCAGCCTATTACATCGCGGTCGCTGCTGATCAGATATTTGTGGACAAGGCCAGTATCGTGGGCAGCATTGGCGTGCTGATGGACGGCTTTGGCTTTACCGGCTTGATGGACAAACTGGGCGTAGAGCGCCGCTTGATGACCGCAGGCCAGAACAAAGGCTTTCTGGACCCCTTTAGCCCGCAAACAGAAAAACAAAAAGAGTTCGCGCAGTCCATGCTGAACCAAATTCACCAGCAATTCATCGGCGCCGTCAAAGATGGGCGCGGGGACCGTTTAAATGAGACGGCCGAGACTTTTAGCGGTTTGTTTTGGACCGGTGATCAGGCGGTCAAGATGGGACTGGCTGACCATTTGGGCAATCTCGATTACGTGGCCCGTGAAGTCGTTAAAGCTCCAGAAATCATCGACTACACCCGCCGCGAAAACGTGGCCGAACGCTTGGTCAAGCGCTTTGGCGCATCGATGGGTGAGTCCATGGCCAGCGCTTTGCGCTACGCGCCCGGCCTACGCTAGGTTTTAATCCTTAGGTCTCAAGGCATAGCGGTGCTGCCTTGGCCTTAGGGTCCGATGGCAAATACCGCCGGAGTTTGGTTGTTAAGCGCCCAGCGCTCGCGCTTCCAGTCATTGGGAGTGCCGCTATGGTGCCGGCATGTTTCCAAAGTCAAACCCATAGACACCGCCATACGCGTCCCCGCATGCAGTACCTCCAGCAGTGTGCGCAACAAAGCTTCATTGCGGTACGGGGTTTCAATAAACATTTGGGTTTGACCGGTCTTTAAGGCCAGGGTTTCCAGCACCTTGATTCGCTGGGCGCGTAAGGCCGGTTCGCTGGGCACATAGCCTACAAATGCGAAGTTCTGGCCGTTCAGGCCACTAGCCGCCAGCGCTAGCATCAAGGATATCGGGCCGATCAAGGGCCGCACTTCGATACCCAGCGTGTGGGCGGCGCGCACCACCGAGGCACCCGGGTCGGCAATCGCCGGCATGCCCGCTTCGCTGAGCAAACCCATATCCTGCCCTTGCAAGGCTGGCGCCAGCAAATTGCGTGCATCAAAGCCGGCATCGCCTTTTTTATGGACCTCGCGCGGCAGTTCCTTTAAGTGCTGCTCTTGGATGCTGGTGCGCAGCGGGGTGACTTCGCCCACGCGTTTGAGAAAGGCGCGCGCGGATTTGGCGTTTTCGCACACCCAGTGGTGGAGCGCGGCAGCGCGCACGATGGTGGAGTGCGGCAGCACCTCGCCCAACGGCGCCACGCTGTCGCAGCCAAAATCCAAAGGCGTGGGAACCAAATACAGCGTGCCTAGGCGCTTTTCGCTTGGGACGCCGGCAACTGGGTTCACGAAGACCCCAATACGGGTATGCCCGCCTGGCGCAGCAGGGCGCTTAGGCGTATCAGCGGTAGGCCGATGAGCGCAGTGGGGTCGTCGTTGTCGATGCTGTGCATCAGCGCAATACCCATGCCCTCGCTTTTGACGCTGCCCGCGCAGTCGTAAGGCTCTTCCGCGCGCAGGTAAAAATCAATTTCCGCGTCCGATGCATCGCGGTAAGCGACTCGCACAGGCACCAGCACTTCTTCGCAAAAGCCGCTTTCCCTGCACACCACCGCCATAGCGGTTTGGAATACCACCGTCTGTCCTCGCATGGCGCGCAACTGGCGCAACGCATTTTCGTAATTGCCCGGCTTGCCCAATGCCTGTCCGTTTAAGTCGGCCACCTGGTCGCAGCCGATAACCACTGAATGGGGCGTGCCATCGGCCACCGCAGTGGCCTTGGCCAGGGCCAGTCGGCGGGCCAATGCCGACGGCGGCTCGCCGGCCAGGGACGTTTCGTCAACGCCTGGCGCCTGCACTGAAAAAGGCAATTGCAGGCGCTCCAGCAGTGTGCGGCGGTAGCGAGAGGTTGAGGCCAGAATCAGGGCTCGGGTGGCTAGGCTTTGCATGGTCTGATTCTCTTACACTGCACGCATGGTCACTTCCACCTCCTATCGCAAGCTATCGATTGCGGCCTTCGCGCTGGAAGCGGCGCCCCTCAAAGGCAGGGCGCCTTTGGCCCAATTGGTCCGCCTGGCAGAGGAAGCAGTGCAGGCGAAGGCCGACCGCATGGTGCATTTCCAAGCGCTAGGCAGCATGCGTAGCGACGCGGCGGGTGCGCCTGTGCCGTGGTTGCAGTTAAACGGGCAGGTGGAGATTGACTTGGTGTGCCAGCGCTGCTTGGAGCCGGTAAGCACCCTGGTGCAGTTCGATCGAGAATTTCGCTTTGTGGAATCTGAGGAAGCCGCCTTGGACCAGGACGAGGCCTCGGAGGAAGACTTACTGGTCAGTTCCCCTCAGTTTGACTTGCTGGAATTGGTCGAAGACGAGCTGCTGATGGCCTTACCGGTCTCGCCCAAGCATGACAAATGCCCCGGCGACTTGAAGTTATCTGCTGCGGACGCTGATTTTGGCGCTCCCAGCGAGCGACCGAACCCCTTTGCCAAGCTGGCGCAGCTCAAGATGCCCAAAAGCTGAGCGCTATTGCAAATGCGGCCCGACGCTATAATGGAGGGCTTGGGTGCAAACCACGTGAATTGCACCATCCGATTAACCGACCGCGCTGCCTCGCCTGCAGCCACTTTGACCAGGAGCCAACCATGGCAGTTCAGCAAAACAAAAAATCCCCCTCCAAGCGCGGCATGCATCGTTCGCATAACGCGCTGGTCGTACCCGGTATTGCCGTGGAGCCGACCACCGGTGAAATCCATTTGCGTCATCACATCAGCCCTACCGGTTTTTACCGTGGTCGCAAAGTCCTCAAGACTAAATCAGAAGCCTGACCCCTGCGGTCGGCACCAAGCCCGAAGCTGCATCGCCTGTAGCCTCGGGCTTTTTTCATGCCCACGCGCTTCAAATCCGTGAAACCTCTAATTCTCCCGTACTCGGCATGATTACCATCGCAGTGGACTGCATGGGCGGTGATTTTGGACCCCCGGTCACGCTCCCGGCTTGCCGAAAATTCCTCGCTTCCCGCGCTGACGCCTACTTGATACTGGTGGGTTTGCCGCAGGTTTTGGCCGATTTTTCCCATCCCCGTGTCACCAAGGTGTTCGCCAGCGAAGTGGTGGAGATGGATGACGGGCTGGAAATTGCCCTGCGCAAGAAAAAAGACTCGTCCATGCGCGTCTGTATCGAGCAAGTGCGTGACGGATTGGCGCAAGCGGCAGTCTCGGCTGGCAACACCGGCGCGCTGATGGCGATTGCACGCTATGTGCTGAAGACGCTAGAAGGCATAGAGCGGCCTGCGCTGGCAGGGCAAATCCCTAATGCCAAGGGCCATGCGACTACGGTGCTGGACTTGGGTGCCAACGTGGACTGCACGCCGTTGCACTTACTGCAGTTCGCGGTCATGGGCTCGGCGTTGGTTTCGGTGACCGATAGTGTCAGTGCCCCGTCGGTCGGTTTGCTCAATATTGGTTCGGAAGTGATCAAGGGCAATGACACGATCAAAGAATCCGGCGAATTGCTGCGTGCGGCAGCGGCCAGCGGAGATTTAAATTTTTTCGGCAATGTCGAAGGCAATGACATTTTCAAAGGTACCGTCAACTTAGTAGTGTGCGACGGTTTTGTCGGCAACGTGGCCCTCAAAACCAGCGAGGGCCTGGCCGGCATGATCGTCGGTTTCCTGAAAGAGGAATATGGGCGCAATCTGTTGACTAAGCTAGCGGCGCTGGTCTCGGCTCCGGTCTTGTCCGCGCTCAAGCGGCGCATTGACCACCGGCGTTACAACGGCGTAGCCTTACTGGGTCTGCGCGGCCTGGTATTTAAAAGCCACGGCTCAGCCGATGAGCTGGCGTTTTCTAGCGCTTTGGGTCGGGCGTATGATGCTGTTCAGAACAACTTACTAGATCGCGTGCGAACGCGCATTGCGCATGCGGCGCCTTTGCTTACTGCGCAAGCGCCCGCCCCCACGCAGGGCTAAGTTCCCGATCCGGATTTTTCATGAGTAGCTATTCACGTATTACGGGCACCGGCAGTTATCTCCCGCCCAAGCGCCTGAGCAATGCCGATATGGTGGCGCGCTTGGCGCAGGACGGCATTGAGACATCGGACGACTGGATCGTCGAACGCAGTGGTATCAGGGCGCGCCATTTTGCGGACGAGGGTGTTTTTTGCAGCGATTTGGCCTTGCATGCATGTCAGGCGGCTTTGCAAGCGGCTGGGCGCTCAGCCAGTGAGGTCGATCTAATCATCGTCGCCACTTCCACGCCGGATATGGTATTTCCTTCTACCGCTTGTATTTTGCAAGGCAAGCTGGGGGCTGTCGGCGGCGCGGCCTTTGATGTGCAGGCGGTGTGCAGCGGATTTGTCTATGCGCTGACCGTGGCCGATTCGCTTATCAAGACCGGCAGTGCCCGCTGTGCGCTAGTGGTCGGCGCAGAAATTTTCTCCCGCATCCTGGACTTCAAGGACCGGGGCACTTGTGTACTCTTTGGCGACGGTGCCGGAGCGGTGGTGCTAGAAGCATCCGACACCCCGGGCATTTTGTCCACCGATCTGCACGCCGACGGGCGCCATGTCGATATTTTGTGCGTTCCAGGCCACGTGCAGGGTGGCGCGGTTAGCGGGGTTCCATTGCTCAAAATGGCGGGCCAGGCGGTATTCAAACTGGCGGTAGGTGTGCTGGAAGATGCAGCCCGCGCGGTCTTGTCCAAGGCTGGGAAAACCGAGGCGGAAATCGACTGGCTGGTGCCGCACCAGGCCAATATCCGCATCATTCAAAGTACCGCTAAAAAACTCAAGCTGCCGATGGATAAGGTCATGTTGACGGTGGACCAGCATGGCAATACCTCGGCTGCCTCGATTGCGCTGGCGCTCGATGTTGGCGTACGCGGCGGGCTTATCCAGAGGGGTCAAACCGTATTGCTCGAAGGGGTGGGCGGCGGCTTTACCTGGGGCGCGGTATTGCTCACGCTCTAATCTTGGAGCGTTTTCGCTCTTATTTCTTGTAATTTTGTTTTCATGATGTAGGCGATTGAACCGATGAAACCATTTGCTTTTGTTTTTCCTGGTCAGGGTTCCCAGTCCGTGGGCATGCTGGACGCCTGGGGTGCGCATACAGCGGTACGCGTCGTGCTGGACGAGGCCTCGCAGGCTTTGCACGAAGACATCGGTGCCTTAATCCGCTATGGCAGCAAAGAAGCGCTGGCCTTGACGACCAATACCCAGCCGGTAATGTTGGTTGCGGGTGTCGCCGCCTACCGGGTGTGGATGGCCGAAGTGGGCATTGCGCCGCAGGCGGTGGCCGGCCATTCCCTGGGAGAGTACGCCGCCCTGGTGGCCGCGGGCGCTATGACGCTGGCCGATGCGGTGCCGCTGGTAAGGCTGCGTGGCCAGGCCATGCAGGAAACTGTGCCCGTGGGCAAGGGCGCGATGGCTGCTATTTTGGGCATGGACCCTGCGCGTGTGGCGACTTTATGCGCTGAAGTAGCGGCAGAGTTTTCTCCTGAAAGCGGCGAAGTGGTGGAGGCGGCTAATTTCAACGACAGCGCCCAAACGGTGATTTCCGGTAGCAAAGCGGCCGTCGAGCGCGCCTGCGAAGTACTCAAAGCGCAGGGCGCTAAGCGCGCCTTGGTGCTGCCGGTGTCCGCGCCCTTCCATTGCGCCTTGATGCAGCCGGCGGCGCTGGTACTGCGCGAACGGTTGGGCCAAATTGCGATTACCAGCCCCCAGATTCCAATAGTCAACAATATCGATGTCGCGGTGGAAACTGAGCCAGAGCGTATTCGCGATGCTTTGTACCGCCAGGCCTTCGGGCCGGTGCGCTGGGTGCAAACCGTGCAAGCCCTTAAAGCGCGAGGTCTTGAACAGATTGTGGAATGTGGCCCTGGCAAGGTCTTAAGTGGCATGGTCAAGCGCATCGATGCATCCTTGAGCGCCTTTTCGGTATTTGATCGGGCCACTTTGGCCGAAACACAGGCGGGTTTGCAATGAGTTCTATGGAGTTTGCAGGGCAAGTGGCCCTGGTGACAGGTGCCTCACGGGGCATTGGCGCGGCAATCGCTCTCGAATTGGCCCGCAAAGGCCTGCGCGTGGTCGGTACCGCCACCAGCGAAGCGGGTGCCCAAGGCATCAGCCGTCTATTGGAGGCCTATGACGGTTGCGTCGGGCGGGTGCTCAACGTGACCGATGGCGCCGCCTGCGATAAGCTGGTCGATGAAGTCATCAAAGAGCTGGGCGGCGTGCACGTGCTGGTCAATAACGCCGGCATAACTCGCGATAACCTCGCTATGCGTATGAAAGATGAGGACTGGGATGCGGTGATTGACGCCAACCTCAAGGGTGTGTTTCGCATGAGCCGGGCCGTGATGCGGTCCATGATGAAGCAACGCTACGGCCGTATCATCAATATCACCTCGGTGGTCGGTGCCTCCGGTAATCCGGGGCAGGCCAATTACGCAGCTGCCAAGGCTGGCGTGGCCGGCATGACCCGCGCCCTGGCCCGGGAACTGGGTTCGCGGCAGATCACCGTCAATTGCATCGCACCGGGCTTTATCGCCACCGACATGACGGCTGCGCTGAGCCAGGAACAACAAAACGCATTGCAAACCCAGATTCCCCTAGGGCATTTGGGTCAGCCCGCGGACATCGCGCATGCGGTGATTTATTTGGCCTCGCCGCAAGCGGCCTATGTGACGGGTCAGGAACTACATGTCAACGGTGGCATGTATATGTAAAGTAGTATCCGGTTTCACGCCTTTGTGCCCGCGAGGCGGCCACTGCGAGAGCACATCGCCCGCACTGGTAAAATTGCGGACTGTTTCACAACCCTTAGAGGGAACCCATGAGCGATATCGAAGTACGTG
>CANJXV010000072.1 GCA_947478935.1 Comamonadaceae bacterium | reverse complement strand
GGGGTTGGGAATTTCGGCGCGCAGGGTGATTTGACCGGTACCGGCATCGACCGTCAGATCCGAAAACAGCAAGCGCCCAGCGCGCGCGTATTCGGTGCCGTCTTCCAGCACCAGGCGCACGCTGGCGGCCTGCGCCCCCGCAGCGCGTTTGAGTTGGCCCGACTCCAAGGCCTTGCGCAGCTTCATCACGTCACCAGCGGACTGGGTAAAGTTAATAAACATGGGGTTGGTCTGCTGGATTAGCGCCAGTGGCGTCGCCTCGCCCTGACCAACCAACGCGCCCACCGTGACCAGAGCCCGTCCCACGGAGCCCGCAATCGGCGCGGTGACCGAGGCGTAGTTCAGGTTGATGCGTGCGCTTTGCAGCGCTGCCATGGCAATGCCAATGTCTGCCTGGGCCTGCTTCTGGGCCGCTTGCGCTGCCACCCATTCTTGCTGGCTCACTGCCTTGGCCTCGACTAGTGGCTTGTAGCGATCGGCCAGAGCGTTGGCCTGCAAGGCATTGGCCTCGGCTTTGGCCAAGTTCGCCAGCGCGCCTTCCACGCTGGCTTTATAGGTGCTGGCGTCGATCTCAAACAGGGGCTGACCGGCCTGCACAAAGCTGCCTTCGTTAAACAGTTGGCGCTGCACAATGCCCGCTACCCGCGCGCGTACTTGGGCCATGCGCGAGGCTTCAAGGCGCCCCGGTAGCTCCGTGCTCAGGCCCCAATCGCCAGGGTTGACGGTGACTACACCCACTTGCGCTGGGGGCATGCCTGCGCCCGGCGGCCCGGCAGGCGGCGCAGCACTTGGGCCGCAAGCGGTCAGCAGCGCGGCGCACGCCAGGCCAAGGAGGGGGAGACTGCGGTGGGGCGAGGTCTTGGGGGTGTGCATGGCGAAGAGTTGTAAAGCGCAAATAGGGCAAGTGTATGGACTGTTCAAAGCCAGAGTTTGACGCGTCGACTTTTTGTTCTGTAAAGCGGTTTACGGGCGCAATGGGGGTTGCGGCATCCACGTATCTGGGTGTTTGCATTCACGCGCTCGCAATACCGGGGTGCAAGCGCATTCAATCACGGAGTTGTCGTGCATAGGCTCTCTGCAGGCGGCGCAGGTCGCCGCCCGCTAGCAGCTTAGGTCTGGGCCAATAGCCGTAAGACCGTATCTCCAAATGCTTGCGGCGCCTCCTGGGGCAGGTTATGCCCGATGCCCGGTAACAGCGTGCGGGAGAACGAAGGCCCGAACATCGGCGCGTGGTCCTCAGAACCTCTGGCGGCGGCCACGCCATCGTCCAGACCGTCCATGGCGATAGTGGGAACCGTGATGCGAGGGCGCTGGGCCAAAGCGGCCTCCCAGGTATCGAGGGCCGGGTCACCCGCGACCAGACCGTGGCGGTGGCGGTAGGAATGCAGCACCACGGCCACAAAATCCGGGTTCTCAAAAGCGCCGGCCGTGCGGGCATACGTGGCCTCGTCAAATTGCCAGCGGGGGGACCACATCTGCCATAGCAAGCGGCAAAACGCATAACGTTGCGCTTCCAGGCCGGCAGCGCCCCGCTCGCCGTGCAGGTAGTACTGGTACCAAAGCTTGTGCTCTTCCTCGGGCTTGGCCGCTTGCCTGGCGGTGGCGATGTTCTGGATCGCATAGCCCAGTCCGCTGACGAGTCCGCGAACCCGCTGTGGGTAAAGCGCCGCCAAGATGCATGCGGCCCGACCGCCCCAGTCGTACCCGGCCAGCACGGCTTGGGGAATGTGCAACGCATCCATCAAATGGAGCAGGTCATACGCCAGGGCCGACTGCTGACCGGAGCGGGGTGTGTCGGCGCGCAAAAAACGGGTCTCACCAAAACCGCGCAGCCACGGCACAATCACTTTGCATCCCGCCTCTGCTAGGCGGGGACCCACCGCTGCATAGGCATGGATGTCATACGGAAAACCGTGCAGCAGTAGCACAGGCGGTCCATCGGCTGGGCCCAGCGCTTGGTAGGCAATATGCAGCGAGCCTGCTTGGATGCTGTGAATCGTCGCGACTTTATGCAAGGGGGAATTCATGCCCAATCTTGGCATAGTGCAAGGCCTTATGCACTAGATCTATCAACGCGCACGCTTTTTCGAAGCCGCGCGCCATGAAAAACCGAACCCACATCGCATTGTTTCCCGATAGATTGCGCTTTCAGGCGCTATTACAAATACTTTTACATTAGCTAATGCATATTAAAGACAAAGTAAGAGTCCTTTAAAAGTAACGCATAATTCGCGCATGACTTACGGAAAAAGATTGCACGATGCGCTCAATCGGGCTGGGCGAACACGCAAACAATTGGCTGCCGCGCTGGGGGTATCTCCCCAAGCCGTTGGCATGGTTCTCAATGGCTCTGGGGGAGTTGAGCGTAAATTAAGCGCGGTCAACAATGAGAAAGCCGCTGCCTACCTAGGCATTTCCAGGCTGTGGCTCTTAACCGGCGAGAATGAGCCCGATCAGCAACCCCAAAAGATTGCTGGGGTCGGCTTAGATGCGTTGATCGAATTGCTGCCCAAAAACGACTATTTGCTGCGGGCGCAAGTGTTTGCGCAGGCCAGCCAATTAATCATTACCGCAATCGTTGACTCTCGCAAAATGCAAGTGCAGCCGACAGACAATCAATCGGAAAAACAACCCTAACGATTCCGTATTGGCGCAAATTGTGCGCGCGGATCACTGATTTTTGGTATTTTTCGATTGGGCTAATCCAAACACCGACGGTTCCAAAAGCGAGGCGCTCAAGGGTTTGTTTTGCCCCCCCATAACTGTGGTCGTTTGGATCGCCCCACCAGACGGCGTGATGGCCGATTTCTAGCGTCATACGGCCTTTGGCCGCGGCAAAAATCTGTTGGTAAAGGTAAAGCCTAGCCTCCGGCCCAATTAGGCCGGAATAGGTCACCTCATAGGTGTTGCATAAAACATTGCGACCCCTCGCACGTGCCGATCCGGCCTCAAATGTTTGATTCGCATCCTCCCCGGAATATTTTCCGAAATGAGAATCTTGTGCCAACTCCATGATTTTTGATAAGCCCATAGATTTTGTTAACGAAAATTTTATGGTAACAAAGATTTTCAAATGACGCTCCCATTAAAACTCAAAATAAACTAAAATAAATCTCTAGTTGATTTAATTTACAATTGATTGCGGCCACTTAAGGGGATCCTTATACCCTCCCGCAGCGTGAGTTGTATGCCAAGAATTTCCACCATGACACATGACGCGCGTCCTCTCCCGTTTGCCGGGCATATTGACCACGGGTTGTCGCTTTTTCAGGCCGCCGACCGGCGCCGACCATTACTGCAGTCGTGCGCATCCCTGCGCCCCTTGCAGCACTCACCTTCTGGCCATCCCCAAATTGCCCAAGCCAAACAGCGTGACCAAGTGCGCGGTGTTCATGGTCAGCCCTTTTTAACGCATCGAGTTGCAAGCAAAGCGACACTTGATGATCTAACCCGGGTGTCCAACCTCGGCGCTTACGCCGGCTTTCATCTGCCCCCAGCAGGCTGCACAAAGAGGAGCCCTCATTCAGCGCCCTTGGCGTGCATGCGAGCATGGTCACATGCCAGCTTCAATAAGCAAAAAGGCAACCATGGCGAGGAGCCAGGCGGATGAAACACTTTCATCGCAACGCAGTGCGTCAGGCTCGCTCGTGCGAGCCCTTCAGAAATGGTCAGACTAAAAGGCACGCATTAGTTATGTTCGTACCTGATTAATGCGGTGGACGTAGGCTTGTTTAATATCATCATCGTCGAGGACAACACTGAGCTACGACAGGGCTTGGAAGACCATCTTTCGCAAGAAGGTTTTCGCGTTGCCGCTTTGGAAGATGGCGAGCAACTCAGCGCTGCCATCAACGCCCATACGCCCGATGCGATCTTGGTGGATCTCAATTTGCCGAACGAAGACGGCATTGAGATTATCAAGCGCGTTAAGCGCGCCTACCCTCGACTGGGTGTGGTGGTGTTGACCGCACGGGTGCGCAGTTTGGATCGCAAACAGGCCTATGAAGCGGGCGCCGACGTTTTCCTGACTAAACCGGCGGGCGCAGATGAAGTCAGTACCGTGCTCAAGAGTGTGTGCCAGCGTGGTGCTCCGGCAGCCCAGGATAAGGATTGGGTTCTGGACTTACGGGGCCACAGAATTGTTCCGCCCGGCGGTCATGGCATTGACCTTACCGGGCGCGAATGCCTGCTTTTGCACGAGATCGCTTTGTCCGCGCATTTGCTGACCTTTGTCCGCCTCAATGAAATTTTGGGTGATGCGGATGTGTCCGAGCAGGTGAACAAAATCCGCATTGAGCAGCTCATCAGCCGGGTACGACAAAAATTGGCACCAGCCTTGGGGGGTGGTGCCAGCATCAAGGTTTTGCGTGGCAAAGGCTATCGGCTTTGCATCACGGTCCGCGTCGAGGCCTAATCACTTTATCTGTAGCGCAAGCTCTTGCGTAAGCGCAATGTACTGGGCCACCGGAACTTCTTGCGCACGCCTTTGCAAATCAAAATTTCCTGAGAAATTATGTTTTTCTAAAAACGCTCCCAAGGTGTGCCGCAGCAGCTTGCGTCGTTGGCTGAAGGCGGCCTGTACGAGGGGGCCAAGCAGTGCGGCGTCTTGCAGTGCGGGTAGGGCTAGGGGCCGCATGCGCACTACCGCGCTATCAACACGTGGCGGCGGTGTAAAACTGTGCGGACCAACGGCCAATATGTTTTGCATTTGGTAACGCCATTGGAGCATCACGCTTAGGCGTCCAAAATCCGCCGTGTCGGGCGCGGCGACCATGCGGTCCACCACTTCTTTTTGCAGCATGAAGTGTTGGTCGTGAATGTGGGCTGCAAAGTCAAGCAGGTGAAACAAAATAGGCGTGGAAATGTTGTACGGCAAATTGCCCACTACACGTAAGCGGGTTTGAGGATGGGCGGTTGAAATAGCGATTTCGCCGAAGTCAACCCGCAGCACATCGGACTCGATCACTTGTAACTGGGCATGGGTGCGCAAGCGGGCTGCCAAATCACGGTCCAACTCGATCACCGTCAGCGTGCCAAGGCGTTCCACCAGGGGCTGGGTCAAGGCACCGAGCCCTGGACCGATTTCTACCATGGCCTGGCCGGCCTGCGGTGAGATGGCTTGCACGATTGCGTCGATCACCCCAGCGTCGCTTAAAAAATGCTGCCCAAAGCGTTTGCGCGGTATGTGTTGCATACGTGGCGGCACTGCGCGTGCGATGGGCTTATCCGGGGTCACGGATTTCGACGAATGCACGGCCACGCACATCGCGCACCCAGGGCTCAAATACTTCTTCAGCACGTTTAGCCCGCAGCAGGTTGCGTTCGCGTTCGCGTAGTTGGGCGGGCGTTAGTTCAACATTGCGGCGCTCTAACAATTCGATGAGGTGCACCCCGAAGCGCGAAACCAGAGGCTCGGCAATTTCTTTCTCCCGCAAACGCATCAGTACTTGTTCAAATTCTGAAACAAACAAGCCGGGGGCTGCCCAACCCAAATCGCCGCCCTGGGGCGCACTGCCGTCTTGCGAAATAGCGCGGGCTTGTGCTTCAAAGCTGGTGGCGCCCGTCAGAATGCGCTCACGCACAGCAGCGAGTTGTTTGATCGCCTGCTCCTGCGTTAATGACGCGTCGGGCCGCAGTAGGATATGGCGCGCATGGTGTTGTACCTGCGTGTCAGGCAGACCATTAACGCGGCGCTCTAAAACCTTAAGCAGGTGTAGGCCCGCATCAGAGCGCACCCACTGCGAAACCGCACCCACAGCCAGGTTTTGGCTGGCATTGACAAACAAAGGCGGGTAGCGATCTGCCCGACGCAAGCCAAGTTGCCCCGCGTTACTGCGTTCAGCCGCCGAAAATTCTTGTACTAGGGATTCAAAGGAATCGCCAGACTTCAAACGGTCAAGGATTTTTTGCGCCTGCTGCTGGGCTTGGGCGACAGCAGCAGCACTGGGATTTTCCGCAAGCGCTAAAAATAAATGCCCAAGATTGATTTCCTGATTATGCGGATCTTTAGCGGCTTCTTTGCGTGCGGCCAAGGCGGCCTCTACTTCAGCATCGCTAATTTTGATGCGTGCTTCCAGTTCGCGTTCTTGCAGACGGTTGATTAAGAGTTGATCGCGTAATTGTTGGCGGAACGCGGCCTGCGTCGTCCCACGCTTTTCAAGGTTGGCGCGCAATTGCACCAGGTCTAATTGATTTTGGGCGGCGATATTGGCTTCTGCCTGGTCTACTTGAGCCGTATCAACACGCACACCTGTTTCCCTGGCCATCTGTAGTTGGGCGCGCTCCACGATCATGCGCTCCAGCACTGCCGCGCGCAACTCGGCCGCAGCAGGCAGCGGAGCAGACTGCGGGCCACGGCTATCCACCAGTTGCCTGATCTGGTTTTCTAACTCGGCATGGGTGATAGGTTCTGAATTGACCAGCGCAACAATGTAGTCATTGTTGGACGTAGTCTGCGCGTATCCTGCCGTACTTAGCGTAAGCAAAAGAGAAAAAATCCACACAGGTGTCTTCATACGATTGAGGGCCAAAGAGTGAACAAGCAAATGAAAACCGCCTCAGCGAAGGTTTTGGTAACGGGGAATACTGTCTGTCAGGGTTTTGAAGGGGTCAATTCCCAGCTTAGTGAAGCCTACGAATTCAATTTGAACCATGACCTTGGAGTTCGCGGTTTGAGGCGTGATAGGCGTGCGGCTATAAACGGCGCGGCCAATCCAGCAACCCGCATCGTACTCCACGCCCAGGAGGCTATCGACTAATTGTTGATCACGCAAACTATAGGCCGCGCGACCCAGCCCATAGAAGCGGCCGGCATCGGGATTGGATTGTCCACCGAATAGGTTCCAGAGTGTATTGAGTGACCATTGCCCGCTGATGTCCACTTGTTCGCTACTGTTCGCTTGGGAGCGGTAGGCCAAGTTAAGCGTCTGAAAGTCGCCCGCATGGTAGCGGCCACCAATCACGGAGCGCACTGATTGTTGGGTTTTGAGGTTGTATTGGGTGGCGGCGTCAAGCACCCAGCGATCCCCCAGGTTCACGCGCGAGCCCACCAAGATATCACTCAGCCCGGTTGCGGCGGGTGTTTGTCCTGGTAGCAGGGTTACTTTCTGGTCTTCAAAACGTAAGCGCTGCGCAATGCCAAAGCTGGCGAACTGGGCGCCCGATTCTGGGCTTAAAAAGCGGGTAGTCAAGCCAAGGGTGAGCAAATTGTTATCGGAAATCTTGTCATGCCCCACGTATGCGTTTTCGGCAAAAACAGCAGTCAAATTTAGATCCTGCGCAGCCGTATCGTAATTGGGCAATAAGCTTTGGTCGGTATAGGGCGTATACACATAAAAGGCACGCGGCTCTAAGGTTTGAAGCAATGGAACGCCCAAAATTTCCGTAGTACGTTCAAAGGTAAGTCCGGTATCCAAGCTGAAGGTGTTGACCAGGCTACTGGATGACTGCTGATTGTTGATAGGAGCATCAAATTGGTAACCCGTCATATGGGTTTGCAGTTTGGGCGTCAGGTAAAAAGCCGACCAGATCATGGGGTAGCTGACTTGCGCCCATGCAAATGCGCGCTGCGCATTGGGCTGGCGTGTGAGCGTGCGGTCGCCTTCAAACTGAGTGAGGTCGGTGTCAACGGACCAGTCAATACCTTGCACATTGCTTTGGGCATAGCGCAGCGTCCACTGAGGCACGCGGTCATAAGGGGCTGTTACTTGCAAGCCTTGCCATTTTTGTATCTTCAGCATGGACAATAAATCGCCCCGACCCCAAGTCGCTGTTATATCGGCCGGTAATGTCCGGTTGGTCCCGCCCCCGGCCACACTGTTGAGAAAAATAGTGCTGCTGCTAAAGTCCGACCAATAGTTGTCGTCACCAACACGGCTGATATTGGTCGCCATGGCAATGTTTCCGATGGGGCTTGCAAGCAGGGCGCTGTTGGTAAGCGCAAACGCGACGCGTTCCTGCCCCCGTAAAGTGTCGCCCGGCATGTAGGCTAGTTTTAGGTCTGCGGAATAATTTGACCCCAGTAAACGCACCTGGCTTTCCACATTGACTCCTCGCTGGACCATGAAGTCAGGCGTCACCGTCAGATCGTAGTTGGGCGCGAGATTAAAGTAGTAAGGGGTGGCCAACTCAAGGCCGTTGACGCTGTCAATGCCAAACAAAGGCGGCAAAAAGCCTGATTTACGCTTTTCCGTGATGGGAAAACTAAAAGGCGGCACAGGTAGTACGGGCACACCCTGAAAGTGCAAATAGGCGCCCTGGGCTTTTCCGATCTCTTCTTCATTGTCAATGTTCAGCAGGGCCGTTGTCAGTACCCACTCGGGCACCCAGTCTGGGCCGGGCTTGCGTCGGCAGGTGGTGTAAGTGCCCTGGCGCGCCGTCATATGGTCTTTATCTGCGAAGTCTGCGCGAAGCGCTTCGCCATGGCCTTTTTCATTGCCAAGTTGGTACGTGATATCGGTGAAAAAGCCTTCAAAACGTTCCACATCCATATCGAGGTAACTGCCGGTGTAAATGCGCTCGTTGCGCTCGATACGAACATGGCCTTGGGCTTGCATGCGGTCGGTGCGCTGGTCATAGCGCAAGTTGTCGGCCCTGATCTGCGAGTCCGAGCGCAGCAGGTGGGCGTTTCCATCGAGCACCAATTCTTTATCGGCATGGCCGCTGAGCGTATCGCCCGAAAGGTAGGTCCAGGTTTTTTGCCCTTTTTTGTCTATGAGACTGCCTTGGTCGGGGATCTCTGGCATTGCGTTCTGTGCACCCGAAGGTGTTGCAAGGAGCGCTAGTGCGCCTATGAGTGCAGCATGCATCAGGATCCGGGCTTTTGCACCGCGTGCCAGTGCAGGCAGCAAGCGGCGATGTGGAACCATGAACAAGGAAGAGGGCAAGGTAGGGCTGCAAAAAGATGGACAATGGATTATCCATGAGCCCTACTGACCCTTCTTTTCTCGTTGGCGGCGCACAAACGCCCGCTATGGTTTTTCAAAACGACATGCCATCCCATCCCAGCGCTGAAGCCTCCATCCCCGCCAAGCCGCAGCCATTGCATTGGGCCGATACCCAGCGGGAACACGCGTTTGTCGCCTGGCTGCAGTCGGTGCAAGAGCGCTTTGGCCTGCAAATTGACAGCGTGCGCCTGGCGTCCGCCGATGCCAGTTTTAGGCGCTATGTGCGTTTGGACAGCACGCACCGCAGCTACGGGCCCACTTTGATCGTGATGGATGCGCCACCCGACAAAGAAGACAGCGCGCCATTTGTCAAAGTCGCCGCTTTGTTGCACCAGGCGGGCATCCACTGCCCGCAGGTGCTCGATTGGAGCCAGGCGCAGGGTTTTATGCTGCTCACCGACCTGGGTGATCACACCATGATGCAGCGCATAGACCCCGCAGCGCCGCCTCCATTGGATGTGTATTTGCAGGCGGTAGATACCTTGATCGCCTGGCAAAAAGCCTCGCAGCCCGGCGTGTTGTCGCCCTATGACCACGCGCTCTTGCGCCGCGAAATGGATTTGTTCCCGCAGTGGTATGTCGCGCAGCACCGGCAGCTGACGCTTGATGCTGCGCAAAGCCAAGTTTTGGACCAGGCCTTTGAAGCCATCATCGCCAATAACTTGTCTTGGCCCTCGGTGTATGTACACCGAGACTTCATGCCACGTAACCTGATGGACGCCGGGTGCACGCATCCTTTAGGTGTGCTGGACTTTCAAGACGCGGTATTTGGACCGATTACCTACGACATCGCCAGCCTGATGCGTGATGCCTTTCTTAGCTGGGAAGAGGATTTTTGCCTGGACGTGACGATTCGCTACTGGCAGAAAGCGCGTGCGGAAGGCTTGCCCGTGGGCGATGACTTTGGCGAGTTTTACCGCGCGGTGGAGTGGATGGGCTTGCAGCGGCATATCAAAATCGCGGGCATCTTTGCCCGCCTGACTTTGCGCGATGGCAAACCTAAATACCTAGCCGATACGCCGCGCTTTATCGGCTACATCCGCGCCACCTG
>CANJXV010000071.1 GCA_947478935.1 Comamonadaceae bacterium | reverse complement strand
TGCTGCTGGCGACGAGGCCAACCTGGACAAACTAGGCGCTTTCAAGAAAACCAACACCCCGCCGCCCAAGCGCATTGCGCAAGACCCGACGTACATGGCCAATCTGAAGAAGATGCTTACCAACGTCAAGCTGCCTGATGGCTTCAAGATTGAGGTTTTTGCCATCGTGCCCGACGCCCGTACCATCGCCGTGAGCCGCAATACCGCCGCCGTTTGGGTCGGTACCCGAAAGAACAATGTCTACTTCGCCAACGACCGCGATATGGACAATGTGGCGGACACCGTGGAAGACTTCAGCCCTAGCGTCAAGTTCGACATCCCCGCTGGCGTCTGCTACACGACCGACGGTTTTATGTATGTGGTGGAACGCAACCGCGTCATGATGTTCCCTGCGGTGGAGTATTTCACTGAAGGCTCGGACACCGTGGCCTTTGCCGTGGTCAAGCAGGGTGACCTGATTCCTGCCGAAGAAGAGTCTTACAACCACACCGCGCGTGCCTGCGCCATTGGTCCAGATAACCGCCTGTACATCACCATGGGCCAGCCCTTCAATGTAACGCCGGCCGAAAAAGTGGACATGTACCGCAAAGTTGGAATTGGCTCTATCCTGAGCTTTAACCGCGATGGCGGCGACCGCCAAGTGATCGCCACCGGTGTGCGCAATTCTTCAGGCCTTGCATTCAATCCCAAAGACGGCAGCCTGTGGTTTACCGACAACCAGGTGGACGGCATGGGTGATGAGACCCCTCCCGGCGAGCTCAACAAAATCGCTTCGGTCAATGGCAAGCTGGTGCAAGGCGGCTGGTATGGCCACCCCTATTACGGCGGTGGTGACGTGCGCACCGACGACTACAAAGGCAAGCCCATCCCCAAGGACATGGCTGACAAATACGTCAAGCCCCAAGTCGAAATGATCGCTCATGCAGCCGATCTGGGCATGATGTTCTATACCGGCGATCAGTTCCCCGCCAAGTACAAGAACGCCATCTTTAGCGCACAGCACGGTTCCTGGAATGCCATCAAACCGCGCGGTGCACGCGTGATGGTCACTTACTTGGATGACAAAGGCAATGCGGCCAAAACCGAACCCTTTGCTGAAGGCTGGATGACAGCAGCAGGCTACTACTTAGGCCGTCCGGTGGACGTGCAGCAGTATGTGGATGGCTCCATTTTGGTGTCCGATGACAAAGCCGGTGCGGTGTACCGCATCTCTTACCAGAAGTAAGTTTTTACTTGGTAACTGAAAGGGCCGACCGGCAACGGTCCGGCCCTTTTTTATGGGTTGAACGCCAACCATATTGCGCGCACCGGATAGATTTAGTCTTGGTGGCCTCGGGCGCCTGCAACGATGGTTCAGGCCCGCTGAGGCCGCCAGCTGTTTAGCTAAAAAGTTGGCGCGCTGCCTGGTTCAGGCCCGTGTTGGCAACCAGCTGCCCAATGCAAATACCGAGTTGGGCGCGTTGGGCCGGGACAGCGTGGGTGCTGCTTGCTTGAGCAGGGCTTTCTTGCCCGGCTTGCGCGCTTGCACTTGAAAGCCTTTGGCTTTTTGCTCTAGGGCCAGGCCGCGTAAGCTGATAGTTTTCATATGTTCCAACATGGCGTGGTGCAATTGCTCGCACAGGGCGTGGGTCATATCGCCTTGGGACTCTTGCGTCGCCAGGGTGGTCTCTTCAATCGCCGTCACGATGTCGGCCACCGAAATGGCGTCGCCACGAAAGCCCAGGGTGTAGCCGCCGCCCGGTCCGCGGGTGCTTTCCACCAGACCGTGTTGGCGTAACTTCGCAAAAACCTGCTCTAGGTAGGAAAGCGAGATGCCGTGGCGCGCAGCCAGTTCGCTCAGCGCCACCGGGCAATCGGGCTGGCGCAGAGCCAGGTCAATCATGGCGTTGATCGCAAAACGGCCACGGGTACTTAATCGCATACATAGTCCTTTCGTCTAGCGCACGGGACGTGCAAAACCGGCACGCGCTCGCGCCGGGGGAAAGGAGACTATAAAAACCCTTATGCTTCGTGTAAATTCGTATTTTTAACAAATTTACTTCGATAATTACGAAGTGAATGAAATACCTCCCCCCGTATATCAAAGGTGCAAAGGCTAACAATGAACTTTAAACACCTATATTACTTCTGGGTTACCGCCAAATCCGGCGGCGTCATGCGGGCCGGTGAGCAGCTGCACACCACGCCACAAACGCTTTCGGGGCAAATTCATTTGCTGGAAGACTGGCTGGGCCGCAAGCTCTTTAAGAAAAGCGGTCGCAACCTGGAGCTGACCGAACACGGACGCCTGGCGCTGGGCTATGCCGACCAAATATTTACCTTGGGCAATGAATTGGAATCGGCGGTGCGTCAGGCCCATGGCGGTGCGCGGGTGCTGGAGTTTCGGGTAGGCGTGGCCGACTCGGTGAATAAATCCGTGGCCTACCGTCTTTTGGAGCCAGCCTTGGCGGTACCTGCGCCGGTGCGCATGGCGTGCAGCGAAGGCAAGTTCCCCGACCTCTTGTCGCAATTGGCGCTCAACCGCTTGGATTTGGTAATAGCCGACGAACCCATGTCACGGCGTATCAATGTGCGCGCTTTTAACCACCCCCTGGGGCGTAGCAGCATGTCCTTTATGTGCACCCCGGCGGTGGCGGCCAGCTTGCTTGGCCCGTTTCCTCAATGTTTGAATGCGGCGCCATTGCTCATTCAGGGCGCACAGGCCTCGGTGCGTCAGCAACTTGAAGCCTGGTTTACCCGCCACAACATCGCGCCCCGCGTGATCGGCGAGTTTGATGATGGCGCTTTGATGACCGCCTTTGGGCGTGAAGGCCGTGGCGTGTTCATGGTGCCTAGCGTGATGGAGCAGGAAACGGCTTCCCAATTCGGGGTGCAATGTGTCGGACGCAGCGATGAACTGGTCGAAGAATTCTTTGCCGTTTCAGTGGAGCGGCGCATCACACACCCATGTGTGCTGGCCATTACCGATGCCGCGCGCGGGCAGCTTTTTAGCTAGCTCCAGGTGACTGTCCATGCATCACCGACGCCTATACTGGAACGATTCATGACCCCATTTGCCAGTTCGTGCGCGTAGGCACCGCCCCCTCTTTGATGCGCCGCGCGCTGGCCCGTATGGCTCTGGCACGCCGCCATGCGCGTATGCGTATGTTTTTGCTGCCCCCCGTCTGGCGCGGCATGCTATGGGTGGCGGCCAGCGGTATCGTGTTTACCTTTCTAAATACGATTGTGCGCAACATCACCTTGTCGCTCGACCCCTTTCAAGCACAGTTTTTGCGCTACCTCGCAGGTACCCTGGTGATACTGCCATTGGTGCTACGCCAAGGCTATGCGGCCTACCGTCCGGTGAACATGGCGGGGCAGTGGTGGCGTGGCGCCGTACACACCCTGGGTCTGGTGTTCTGGTTTACCGCATTGCCGCGCATTGGTTTGGCCGACATGACGGCCATAGGCTTTACCGGCCCCATATTCATCATGATTGGTGCTGCCTGGTTTTTGGGTGAAAAAATGTACGCCGACCGCTGGATCGCCGCACTGTTCGGGTTTGCCGGAGTGCTGGTGGTGGTTGGCCCGCATCTATCCGCGTCGGGCGGTATTTATTTCCTGGTCATGCTGGCATCCTCGCCCTTGTTTGCTGCCTCATTTTTGTTGACCAAGTCGCTTACGCGTACCGAAAGCGCGGGCTCTATAGTGTTGTGGCAGGCGATCTCGGTCACGGCGCTCAGCCTGCCCTTAGGGCTGTTGCATTGGACTGACCCGACACCGATGCAATGGCTGGGTTTTTTAGCTGCAGGTGTCTTGGGATCCGGCGCCCATTATTTATTGACGCGCGGGTTCCGGGTGGCAGATATTTCGGCCACGCAGACTTTGCGCTTTCTGGATTTGCTTTGGGCCTCGCTCATGGGATGGGTGGTTTTTAGCGACATCCCGAGCCACTCGACCATTCTGGGCGCGATGGTGATTTTGGCTTCTACTGTGTGGATTGCGCAGCGGGAACGTGGGCGTTAAAGCCTTGCCGTTGAGGTTGTTATGCCGCAGCGCCTACAGTGATGCTCCTGCAAACACACTAGTGGCTGACCATGCCTACTCTGAATTCTGTTTCCGCCCCGCTCGCCTCGCCCGCACCGCTTACACCCAAGCCCGCCCGCCGCATTGCTGATCTTCCCGGTCCGCGCGGCCTGCCTTTTCTGGGTAATGCTTTGGAGTTTCGTTCGCCCACTTTGCATTTGGCTTTGGAAGCCTGGGCTGTGCAATACGGCCCCTTTTATCAGTTGCGCGCCGCAGGCCGACGCATTCTGGTCTTAAGTGATCACCAGGTAGTTGCCTCGGTGTTGCGCGATCGGCCCGCTGCGTTCAGCCGTACCGCCCGCCTGCGCGAAATTGGGCAGGAAATGGGCTTGCAACCCGGCCTATTTAGTGCGGAAGGGGAGGACTGGATGCGCCAGCGCCGCATGGTCATGGCAGGTTTTGATCCAGGCCATGTGCGCGCTTATTACCCGGCATTGCTCACGGTGGCACAGCGCTTGGTCAAGCGCTGGACAGACGCCGCCTTTCGACGGGAAACCATTGTGTTGCAAAGTGATTTGATGCGCTACACGGTGGACACCATCGCCGGGCTGGCCTTTGGCGCCGAAGTGGATACGCTGGGCTCTGACGACGACGTGATACAGCAGCATCTGGACAAAATATTTCCCGCCTTGTTCAGGCGCATTACTGCGCCGGTTCCGATCTGGCGCCTATTTCCTTCGCGCGCAGATCGCGCTCTGGCGCGCAGCATGGTCGAGGTCAATAAAGCGGTTGACGGTTTTATCGCACAAGCGCGCTCGCGTATGCGAACCGAGCCGCAACGCCACAGCCAACCACACAATTTACTGGAAGCCATGTTGGCCGCTGCTGATAGGCCTAACAGTGGAATGAGCGATGCCCAAGTTGCAGGCAATGTGATGACCATGATGCTCGCCGGCGAGGACACCACGGCCAACACGATCGCTTGGATGATTTACTTGCTGTGGACGCACCCGCAGGCACTGGACAGGGCCTGTACTGAACTACGCACCACGGTGGAGGATTGTCTGCGGCCCACGATGGAGGAAGTGGCAGGTTTGCAATTTATCGAGGCTTGCATACACGAGACCATGCGACTCAAGCCGGTGGGTCCTCAATTGCCTTTGCAGGCCAATGCGGACGTGTTGGTGGGCGATGTACAGGTGCCCAAGGGGACGATTGTGATCAACCTGCTGCGCCGTGACAGTGTGCGTGAAGAATTAGTACCGCAAGCGAACCGCTTCGAACCCGAGCGCTGGCTGGAAGCGAACAACCCTGCCAAGCGGCTCTCCACGCCTTTTGGTGCCGGGCCGCGAATTTGCCCGGGCCGCTATCTGGCGATGTTGGAAATGAAAATTGCAATGACCGTGTTATTGGGCCAGTTTGATATCGAATTCGTCGGTACTGCCGACGGGCAGCCGCCCTTGGAGCGACTCTCTTTTGCCATGATGCCCGTAGGTTTGCAAATGCGCTTGCGCACCAGAATGCAGGCAACAAACTCCAGGCTATAAGCGCTACAGCTAAGCCGGTTATCGGCATTCGACTCCAATGCTCAATGCCGCTGATAACTCAACATGCGGCCTTTGTAAGCCGCCAAGGCGGGGGTTGCGGCCAAGGTCAAGGCATATTCTTTCAGTACAAAACCCAGGGCTGCCATATGCCGGTGAAAGTGCGCGCGATTGCCCCGGTTGGGGTCCACTATCCAAACTTCACAAGCATGGGCGGCATGCTCTTCGATGAATGCGGGAAGAGTGCCCGCCTCGTCACGCTCGTACAAGATGTCGCTGCCCATGATCAGATCAAAACGCCCTTGCACCGCCGCTGCGATGCCAATGCGTGCATAAGGAATTAACTTGGGTGGCGCTGGAGCGATGGGCGCCGAAGGCCCGTCGTACGCGGGCAGCGTGCCCCAGCGGCCATGGCGGAATTGCAAAGGCAGCAGCCCATTGATGCGCAGGTTTTCGAGCATAAAGCCGGCGGCCAAGGGATGGCAGTCGCTGGCGGTGACATCGGCGCCGCGCCTATGGCCTACCAAGCTTGCCAAGGCCAGCCCGCAGCCCACTTCCAAAATGCGTTCGCCGGCTTGTACCGGTCTTTGCGCCAAGCGCTCGGCCAAATGCAGGCCCGAGGGCCACAACAAGCCGAAAAGCGGCCAGGCTGCCGATGAAATGCCCTGCTGCAATGCCTCGCTATGCGGATCGTGGAATTGTTGCTTGTCCAGCAAAGAACGAATCAGGATGTTGGCCACCCCTTTGACCGCAATACTTTCCTGCTTGGTCTGGTATCCGAGGGGTACGTTGGCTAGGTTGGCATACATGCCCTATTAAGCGCTTCCAAACTGA
The DNA here is from genome assembly GCA_947478935.1 of Comamonadaceae bacterium. Classification (GTDB taxonomy): domain Bacteria; phylum Pseudomonadota; class Gammaproteobacteria; order Burkholderiales; family Burkholderiaceae_C; genus Allorhodoferax. The sequence continues at coordinate 3,922 of CANJXV010000071.1, read as the reverse complement.
CAGGGCGCTTGTAGTCGCAATTGCGCTTATGTAGCGCATCTTGAGATGCAATGGGCAAGCGGCCCGAAAACGGCTAATAGTCGGATCGCGTCTTTAAGGCACTTGCGGCGAGGCTTAAACCGTGGCGCGCATAAAGCGGATGATGTGCTGGGCCACCTCCTCGCCTTTGTCTTCTTGCAAAAAGTGCCCGGCGCCTCGGATTTTGAAGTGGTCCTGCCCTTGGGCGCCGGGCACGCGTTTTTGCCACATGAACTCGCCGTTTTTGGTGACCGGATCGCGCGTACTAAACAGCGTGAGAAAAGGCTTTTCCCAATGCGAAAAAACTTCCCATGCGGCCAGGTTGCGGTCGCGTTCGGGGTCGTCCGGTGTGGAGGGCACAAAGCCAGGGAACACGCGCGCAGCCACTGTGTATTTGCGGCTCGGAAAGGGTGCGTCATACGCGGCTTCTTCGGCGGGCGTCAGCCCTTTATGGCAACCGGTTTTAACAATCCGGCCAATTGGAAACCAGGGGCTGTATCGCGCAAAAGCGCGCCATATTTTGAAGGCTCTTGGCAATGCATCCAACCCCGTGGGCAAGCCGCCGTTGGCCAGCACCACACGGTCAAAACGGTCCGGCATTTCCGCCACTACGCGCAGGCCCACCAAAGAACCCCAGTCTTGGCCGAAAAAAGTCATGTGCTGCAAATCATTGGCTTGCACCCAGGCCTTCATCCATTGCACATGGTTGAAATAAGAATAATCCGCCGCGTCCTCCAGCTTGTCAGACCGGCCAAAACCCACCAGGTCTGGCGCCACTACGCGCATGCCTGCCGCCACAAAAACCGGAATCATCTTGCGGTACAGAAATGACCAGGCAGGTTCGCCATGCATTAGCAGCACCAGCGGGCCATCGCGCGGGCCTTCGTCGATGTGCGCGATGCGCAAAATACCGACCTCGGTGTAATGGGGCTGGTAGGGGAAGTCCGGCAAGTTGGCAAACCGGGCTTCAGGTGTGCGCAGTACGTCGCCGTGGATAGGCAGGGAGATGGCTTGTTCCATAGAGATCGGGCACAGGCCCCGCAGTTTGAAGGGCGACTTTACACCATACACTGGTGCTTGGAGTGGTCCTGAGCCGCGGATGGGACAGGCCTCATGCGCCTTTCTTATTGCACACTGAATCCCGCCGGACTTACTGGCTTTTAGCCCGCTCGTACAAGGGCATGACCTTGGGCAGATTGGCTTCGATCTCTGCAATGCGCGTATTACCCGAGGGGTGGGTGGACAGCCATTCGGGCGGTGCGCCTTTGTTGTTAGCAGCCATTTTTTGCCACAAGCTCACACCGGCGCGCGGGTCATACCCGGCGCGTGCGGCCAGCTCCATACCCACCAGATCAGCTTCGGATTCGTCCTCGCGCCCGAACTTGAGCGACGCCAAATTGGCCCCTGTTTGCGCTACCGCGTCGCCAAGGCGCGGGTCAATGCCCAAGAGGCCAGATAGCAAAGAGCCGCCCAAGCGCGCCGCAAACTCGGTAGCCTGACCTTTGCCCATACGCTCGCGCGCATGTTCGCGCAATGCATGGGCGATTTCGTGGCCCATCACCATGGCCACTTCGTCGTCAGTGAGTTGGAGCTTATTCAGGATGCCGGTGTAAAACGCAATCTTGCCGCCGGGCATGCAATAGGCGTTGATCTGGTTGGAGCCAATCAGGTTGACCTCCCACTTCCACTGCTGGGCGCGCGGGTTCCAGGTGCTGGTAAACGGGATGATTTTGTCCATGATGGTGCGCAACCGATGCACCTGCGGGTGGTCTGCCGGACCTAAAGCATTTTGTTTGGACGCCTGCGCCAAAGTTTGCTGGTATTGCAGCGCTGCGCTGCGCTCCACCTGGTCGGCGGGGACCATCTTGGTAAAGACCGAGGTCTCGCCTACCTGCACGCCTTCGCGCGTTTGCGCCTGCACCGTCTGCGCCGCAGGCAGCGCCGCGAGCAGGCACAGCGCTGCACGCGCAAAGGCGCCGCGTACCACCATCTCGTTGAATAACCGCCCTTGCATTTGCCAGATCTCCTTGACGACTGTGGGTATTATTCCCGGATGACCGACCCCACCTTCACACCTGCCCCCAATGAGCCTAAAGCCTCTTGGCTGCAGACCCTGAAAATCTACGCCGAACCGGCCACTTTGCGCATGTTATCGCTGGGCTTTTCGGCGGGGCTGCCTTTGCTACTAGTTTTTGGCACCCTGAGTTTTTGGCTGCGCGAGGCCGGTATCGACCGCACCACCATTGGCTTTCTAAGCTGGGTAGGCTTGGCTTATGGCTTCAAATGGGTCTGGTCGCCCTTGGTCGATCGCATGCCTATTCCCTTGCTCACGCCCGCTTTGGGGCGCCGGCGCAGTTGGCTCTTGTTGTCGCAAGCGGTCATCATGGTGGCGCTGGTGTGTATGGCCATGACCGATCCGCAAGTGGCCTTGGCCCCGGTGGTCTGGTGTGCGGTGGCGGTGGCTTTTGCTTCCGCGACACAGGACATTGCGCTCGATGCCTTTCGTATTGAATCGGCCGACGTGCAGCACCAGGCGGCATTGGCAGCTACTTATCAAACCGGCTACCGACTAGCCATGATTTGGTCCGGTGCCGGCGCTTTGTGGATCGCCGCGCGTGTCGAAGTACCCGCTGCTGTGGCGGGTACCGCGGCGCCCTACCAACATGGGCCCTGGCAAATAGCCTATATGGTGATGGCACTTAGCATGTTGCCCGGCGTGCTGACAGTGCTCTTGTCGCGCGAGCCGGTGGCCGCGCCAATCGCGCCGAGCAGAGGTATCCGGCAATGGCTGCAGGGCGCGTTGGCCGCACCTTTTGCAGATTTTTTGAAGCGTTACCGTTGGCAGGCCGCGCTGATACTGGCCCTGATTGCCAGCTACCGCATCAGCGATGTGGTGATGGGCATCATGGCCAACCCGTTTTATGTGGACATGGGCTTTAGTAAAGACGAAGTTGCTGCGGTGACCAAGGTCTATGGCGTCATCATGACGCTGGTCGGCGCGTTCGTGGGCGGCGCGCTCGCTTTGCGCATGGGCGTGATGCGGGTGTTGATGCTGGGCGCCGCGCTCAGCGCCGCCACCAATTTGTTATTTGCCTGGCTCAGCACGCGGGGCCATGATGTGACTGCGCTGATCTGGGTGGTATCGGCCGATAACCTAGCTAGCGGCATTGCCTCGTCGGCCTTTATTGCCTACTTATCGTCATTAACTAACGTGCAGTATTCGGCCACGCAATATGCTTTGTTTAGCTCAATGATGTTGCTCCTGCCCAAGTTTGTGGCGGGCTTTTCCGGCAAGTATGTGGATGCTTTTGGTTACGCCGATTTTTTCAACGCCACCGCTTTGCTGGGCTTGCCGGTGCTGCTGCTGGTGTGGCTGGCCTCGCGGTTGCAGACGCCAACGCCACCGCTGACCTCAGGCCCAAAACCGCTCAACTCCGATTGAGCGGGGCGAGCTCTTTAGCAAGCGCCTTAAGGTTTACCCAACTTTACGATGCCTAGCGAGCGCAGGCATTAATCTGTGTCTGCACAGGACTAGACTTCCCGCATGACCCAACACCTGCTAATGATTGAAGATGATGCCCGCCTGGCCGGCATGGTGGCTGAATACCTAGAGCAAAACGCATTCAAAGTCGGGCATGCGCCCACCGGGCAAGTGGGCCTGGAAATGTTGGGCAACAAACTGTCTGCTAGCCCGACCTATGACCTGGTCATTTTGGACTTGATGCTGCCGGATATCGACGGCTTGGAAGTGTGCAGGCGCATCCGTGCGTTGGAAGGCCCCCAGGCCAGTACGCCGGTGCTGATGCTCACGGCCAAGGGCGACCCCATGGACCGCGTGATCGGCTTGGAAATCGGCGCCGACGACTACCTGCCCAAGCCTTTTGAACCGCGCGAATTGCTGGCC
>CANJXV010000070.1 GCA_947478935.1 Comamonadaceae bacterium | reverse complement strand
TTTGACTAACAGTTTTGATACAATCGCTCTCTTTCCTGAAATGCCCAGGTGGCGGAATTGGTAGACGCACTAGTTTCAGGTACTAGCGAGTAACTTCGTGGGGGTTCGAGTCCCTTCCTGGGCACCATCCGATACTGCAAACCCCCGGATTTTCGTCTTTGGTCAGCAAAAGTTCGGTACATTCTCCCCACTTTGCGTTCCGGTTGGCAGTGTAGTCCACCTACTTTTCAATTTACTTGCTCGTCAGTCCCAGACTTTGCAGCGCCGGTTGGCGGCGCAAACGCTGTCAAGGCAATTGCCGCCAAGACCAAAGCACCACCCAAATAGACCGCGTGCGGCGGCACTTCGCCGTGCACCATCCACACCCACAAAGGGTTGAGCACCGCGTCGGCCATAGTGATTAAGACCATATGGCTGGTCGCCACACTGCGCGCGCCAACCATATACAAAACCAGCGGGATAGCCAACTGAACCAGACCCATAAGCAGTAATACTGCGATGCTTTGTAACGGTGGAACGACGACCACACCCAATGCCATGATGGCGACAAAGGTCACAAACCCGCCGAGTAAAAACGCCGGCTCCATATCAAATGCGCGGTAGCGCCGCAGCGCCACGCTTTGCGCCGCAAAACACGCGGCCACGGCCAGCCCAGTGAAGGTGCCAGCCAGGCCTTGCACACGGGCATCGCCCTCCCCCATCGCGATAGCGGCCACGCCGGCCAGCGCTAGCAGCATGGCAAAGTAAAAAATCGGCGGTGTGCGTTCACCCAGAAAAAAGCGCGCCATGAGCGCGGCAAACAAACCGGAAGTCGCCGTCAAACAAGACACCGCTGCCACACTGGCTAGATCCAGCGAAGCGATGTAGAGCGACGAACCCAGCGCAAAAAAACCAGCGGAGATCAAGAGACCAGCGATGGGGCTGCGTCGCAATAAAGCCACGCTGCCGCGCCCATAGCGCAGCACAATCCACAATGCCATCGACAAGCCAAGCCCCAGCCCGCGAAAGGCATTGAAAGACCAGGGATCGATGCCCGGCAGCCAGCGCACAAATACGCCGCTCAGACTCCAGAAAAACGTGGCGCCCGCTACCAACAGGACGCCCCGCAGAGACGAGCCAGTGTCCATCAACTATGCTGCGCCATGAGGCAAGTGGCACTAGTGCGGCTGCGCAAATAATTATTCATCTCGCCGTTCGCGTGGATGCCAGGCCTAAGCGCTTTGTCTGCGCGCGCATGCACCTGATCATGCGCTGACGCCCTCGCTCGCACCATCACCGCCTGCATCGCTGCCTGCGCGGCGCACACGCGCACCGCGTCCGCGCGACAGGTTGGCGCCGGGCGCTGCGCCACCAGCGCGGCTTTGTTCGCCGCCCCATTGGGCGCGCGCGCCGTTGGACACCTCGCCCAGGGCACTGTTTATAGCCTCCAGGGTCGGCGCAGGGCCAGGCGTATGTGCCTCCAAGGCCTCGCGCATCGCGCTCAAATGTTTGGCCGAGGTACCGCAACAGCCCCCGATGATGCGGGCGCCCGCATCGAGCGCCATGCGCGCATACAGGGCCATGATTTCGGGTGTGCCGTTGTAGCAAATCGCGCCGTCAACATACTGCGGTACGCCGCAATTACCTTTGGCCACCAAGACCACTTCGGGACCCATAGATTGCGCCAGGTTGTGGATGCAGGCCACCACTTCGGAGGCGCCCACGCCGCAGTTGGTGCCGCATGCGGCCAGACGGGGCGACAAGGTTTTTTCAATGGCAGAAAAATCGCTGGGCGAAATTCCCATCATGGTGCGGCCATTGGTGTCAAAACTGAGCGTGCAAACAATCGGCAAGCCTGCCACACCCGCGCCGGCGACCGCCGCTTCCACTTCTTCGCGCGAGGACATGGTTTCAATCCACAACACATCGGCGCCACCAGCCTTGAGCGCTAGCGCCTGCTCGGCAAACGCGGCCTTGGCCTCGTCGAAGGTCAAGGGGCCTATGGGCTCCATGATTTCGCCAGTTGGCCCCATGCTGCCAGCCACTGCAATCGTGCGGCCACTGGCATCAGCGACCCGGCGGGCGATTTGCGCGGCCAAGGTATTGAGTTCGGCCATACGGTTTTGGGCATTGTGCAATTTCAAGCGGTAGACGGTGCCGCCAAAACTATTGGTGAGCAAAATATCGGCGCCGGCATCGACAAAACTTTGGTGCAAGGTGGCGATGCGCTCCGGATGTTCGGTGTTCCATAACTCGGGCGCGTCGCCCGACATCAGCCCGACATCAAATAAATTGCTGCCGGTAGCACCATCGGCCAGCAGCCAGGGCCGGGTGGCCAATAAATGGTTAAAACGGTTGTCCGCAGCGGACACGGGGCTTTCAGCAGTTTCAGGCATGGCGCGCTCCACAAATTACACAGAGGGTCCACGCAAACGACAGGGGGAGGATGGGGAAGCTCACCGCACTGGCTGCGTGGGTGAGCGCCGTTAACAGCAAGCAGCTAGGCACCGCTTCTTCCGAGCCTCGTTCATGGCTATGAACTGCAACGCTCCTCGGAAGCGCAGATTTTAGCCCAGCCACCTGCGCCACCATGCCGGCGGTTCAGCGTTGCTGCGTTTCCCAATTCGGATGCACAAAAAACGGCGCTTGCACCGGGGCCAATGGCGTATTTCCGCGGACCAGATCGGCGATCTTCTCTGCCATCATGATGGTAGGCGCGTTCAAGTTGCCGCTAACGATCAAGGGCATCAAGGAAGCATCGACTACGCGCAAGCTACTCACGCCATGCACGCGGCCTTGCGGGTCAGTGACCGCCATCGCGTCGGTACCCATGCGGCAGGAACCTGATGGGTGGTAGGCGGTCTCGGCGTTATTGCGAATGTGTTCATCAATTTCATCGTCGCTTTGCACTTGTGCACCGGGCGAAATTTCTTCGCCTTTGAAATCTTCCATGGCTGCCTGCGCAAAAATTTCGCGCGTAAAGCGCACTCCCGCACGCATTTCCTTGCGGTCCTGTTCGGTGCCCATGTAGTTAAACAAAATGCGCGGCGGCTGCAAGGGGTCGGCGCTGGCAATACGCACCCAACCCCGGCTGGTGGGGCGCATAGGCCCGATATGCGCTTGGAAGCCATGGCCTTGCACCGGTGAGCTGCCGTCATAGCGGATGGCCATGGGCACGAAGTGGTATTGCAGGTCGGGATGCTTCACACCGGCATCGCTGCGGATAAAGCCGCCCGACTCCATGTGGTTGGTCGCGCCCAAACCGCTGCGGTTGAGCACCCACTCTATGCCGATGCGCAGCTTGGCCAGCGGACTCATGGCCGAGTACAGGGTAATGGGCTGCTTGCAGCGCACCTGGACATACGTCTCCATATGGTCTTGCAAGTTTTCGCCCACGCCGCGTAGCGCAAGCTGCACTGGCAGTCCCAGGGGTTCAAGTAAACCTGGATGCCCGATGCCCGAGAGTTGCAAAAGCTGCGGCGAGTTGATGGCACCGCCACACAAAATCACTTCGCGGCGGGCGCGCAATTCCTGCGCCTGGCCATCCTGCAAGGCTTGGACGCCTACCGCACGCAGCGCATCGCGCGGACCCTCCAACAGTACTTTGGTAACTAGTGTGTTTTTTTGCAAAAACAGATTTTTGCGCTTGAGGGCCGGTCGCAAATAGGCCATGGCGGTGCTCCAGCGGCGGCCTTTGTGCGTGGTCATGTCCATGGGTCCCAAGCCTTCCTGCTGGTAGCCGTTCATATCTTTGGTGACCGGGTAGCCCGCTTGCTTGCCCGCTTCGATAAATGCGCGGTACAGCGGGTTGCGCATGGCGGCGGTGCTGACCTTGAGCGGCCCGCTGTCACCGCGGTAGGTGTCACCACCGATGGCACGCGCTTCCGCTTTTTTGAAGTACGGCAGGCAATGCGCATACGACCAGTCCTGCATGCCGTTTTGCAAAGCCCAACCCTCGTAATCCAAGGCATGGCCGCGCACATAGACCATGCCGTTGATGGACGAGGAACCACCCAAGGTCTTGCCGCGCGGGCAGTGGATGCGCCGCTCGTTCATAAAGGGCTCGGGCTCGGACTGGTACTGCCAGCTGTAACGCGCATTGGCCATAGGATAGGCCAAGGCCGAAGGCATGTGGATAAATATGCTGTGGTCGTTGCCACCGGCTTCGATCAGCAGCACGCGAACTTGTGCATCTTCGCTCAGGCGGTTGGCCAGCACGCATCCCGCCGAACCGGCACCCACGATGATGTAATCAAATTCCGGCAAAGCCATGGGCTGTCTTTCTTAGGCTAGCCGGGGGCCGCTGCGCTGGGGCTGCCTTGGGTCCATGCCAGCGCCATGCATTCATCCCCGGCGCGCACCGCGACGGCTTCGGGCATTTTGCTCCGTCACTACTGCCACACGCTCGGGGAGCGTGACCACATCTTGCAAGCGTTCAAACGGGTCATTCAAATGCGGTATCGCCATGGCCTCAACAAAAAACTCTTGAAAACGTGGCTCTACGGCGGTTTCAATTTTTTCCACACGGCGCACTAGGTCTTCGATCACTTTGCGCGAACCTTTGTCCAGCAAGGCGATGCGCGCGCCGGTACCGGCGGCGTTGCCTGCCGAGCTGACCTCGGAGAGCACGCAGTCCGGAATCATGCCAAGCACCATGGCGTATTTCACGTCGATATGGCTACCAAAGGCACCGGCCAAGCGTATGCGGTCCACCTTGTCCACGCCCATACGCTCCATCAGAAGACGCACTCCGGCATACAAAGCCGCTTTGCCCAGTTGGATGGCGCGCACATCGTTTTGCAAGATGCGCAGCGCAGGCTTTTCAGCCGTGGCGGGCACCAGTTCGTAGCAGAACGTGCGGCCATCGGGCTGGACACGGGGCGTGCGGGCGGCAACGTTGCCATCTATCGTGCCTTCGTGGCGGATGATGCCCGCTAGGTACATCTCCGCCAGCGCCTCGATGATGCCCGAGCCGCACACACCGGTCACGCCACTGTCAGCTACCGCAGCGGCAAAGCCCGGGTCGTCGGACCACAAATCGCAGCCGATCACTTTGTAGCGCGGCTCCAACGTGGCCGGGTCGATACGCACGCGCTCGATGGCACCGGGCGCGGCGCGCTGGCCACAGCTAATTTGTGCGCCTTCAAAAGCCGGACCGGTCGGACTGGAACAGGCCAGCATGCGCTGGTTGTTGCCAAGCACAATTTCGGCATTGGTGCCCACATCGACCAGCAAGGTGACGGGTGAATCCAAATCGGGGCGCTCGGCCAAAATCACGCCCGCCGTATCGGCTCCCACATGACCTGCGATACAAGGCAACACGTAGATACGTGCATTGCGGTGTACTGCAAAATCGATTTCCGAAGCCCACAGCGTGATGGAGCGGTCGGTCGCCAGCGCAAAGGGCGCACCGCCCAGCTCCACCGGGTTTATGCCCAGCAGCAGGTGGTGCATGATGGGGTTACCAACAAACGTGGCTTCCAGAATATCGGTGGGCAAGGCACCCGCGCGCTGCGTCACTTCTAACGCTAGCGTGTTGAGCGCTTCGCGCACCGCAGCGGTCATTTCGACTTCGCCGCCCGGGTTCATCATCACATAGGAGACGCGGCTCATCAAATCTTCGCCAAAGCGGATTTGCGGGTTCATAACACCGGCAGATGCCACCACTTCACCCGAGGACAAATCGCACAAATGCGCGGCAATCGTAGTGGAGCCCACATCCACCGCCAGTCCGTAGGCTTTTTCATGCAAGGCCGGCCAGACCGCCATGATTTGTTGACCCGCATGCACGGCTACCGTGACTTTCCAACCGCCACTGCGCAAAGCAGTTTGCAATTGCTGCACCACCACGATGTCACAGGATAAATCGGAGAGGCCCCATTCGAATTCCAGGGCATCTTCCAGACGGCGCAAGTCGCCTGAGGGGTCGTGCATATCGGGCTCTTGCACCTCCACAAAATACAGGCGTATCAGCGGATCGAGGTGGATGTCATGCGCCTCAGCTTCTTTGCGCACCACTTGCTTGTGCACTTGGCTGCTCGACGGCACGTCGATGACCACATCGCCCTGCACTTGCGCGCAACAAGACAAACGGCGGCCCGCAGACAGCGGCTGGGTGGCGCAATAGTCCTGCTCCACCGGCGATATCGGCGACAAATGGTCGGCGCTGGAAACCAAGCCATGCTTAGCAAATTCGCCTTCGGACACCAGCACCTGGCAACGACCGCAAATTCCGCGCCCACCGCAAACCGAATCAATATCGACACCGAGCGAACGTCCCGCTTGCAGCAGCGAGGAACCCAAGGGAAAACGGCCACGCCGCCCGGAGGGCGTGAAAACGACCAGTGCGTCAGCAACTTCCATAGGTGCTTAGCTCTCGCGGCGGCGGCGAGTGCCAGTCTCGCGGCGGCCCCGGCCCATTTCGCCATCAGCACCCATCACCGGTACTTCTCGGAACTTGCGTATCCAACGGAAGCAGTCCGGGTCATGGCCCATCATCACGTCGGCAGCCATGATCGCACGCACCACTTCGGCATGCAGCGGGTTGGTAATGGCTGAGGTCATGCCTGAGGCCATCGCCATGGTGAGGAAACCTGCATTGATGCCATTGCGCTCGGGCAGGCCAAAGCTGACGTTGGATGCGCCGCAAGTGGTGTTGACTTTGAGCTCAGTGCGCAAGCGGTGCACGAGACGCATGACCTGTACACCGGCCTGGTTGATCGCGCCGATGGGCATGACAAGCGGGTCCACCACCACGTCGCAAGCGGGAATACCGTAATCGGCAGCGCGCTCTACAATTTTCTTGGCCACGGCAAAGCGTACATCCGGGTCTTGCGAAATGCCGGTTTCGTCATTGGAAATAGCCACTACCGCGGCGCCGTATTTTTTTACCAGCGGCAACACGGTTTCTAAGCGGTCTTCTTCGCCGGTGACTGAGTTGACCAGGGCCTTGCCTTTGTATACCGCCAATCCCGCTTCCAAAGCGGCGACGATGGACGAGTCGATGGAGATGGGCACATCGGTAACGCCCTGCACTAACTGTATGGCTTTGGCCAACATGCCCGGCTCGTCGGCCAGCGGGATTCCGGCGTTCACGTCCAACATATGCGCACCGGCCTCGACCTGCGCCAGCGCGTCCGCAATCACACGGCTGTAGTCACCAGCCATCATTTCGGCAGCCATGATTTTGCGGCCTGTTGGATTGATACGCTCGCCGATGATGACGAAGGGCCGGTCAAAGCCGATGACGACCTCGCGGGTCGCAGAACTGATGATGGTATCGGTCACACTAGATCCTTTGCATTGGAAACTAAATACACTTTAAAAAAACTCAGCAGGCTCAAACTGCAGCAAGCACCGGAGGCGGAATATGCAGTGCGTCCGGCGTATCGCCATCGCGTCCGGGATACCAGGGCACACGACCTTGCAACACACCGGAGTTGGTCACGATCTCAGGCACCGAGTCTTCCTGCCGGTAAGCCATGATGTGCACGCCGGCCACGCCTTTGATTTCTTTGACTTCCTGCACAATTTCGGTACATATTTTGCGCCCTTCGGCAGCCGGTTTTTCGGCCCCGGCCATGCGTTTGATCACGGCATCCGGAATATGTACGCCGGGTACATTGCTGCGCATCCACTGGGCTACTTTGGCCGAACGCATCGGGCCCACGCCCACCAAAATAAACACTTTGTCCAACAAGCCTAGGTCTTCCACTTCTTTCATATAAGTGCGCAGGCGCGGCACGTCGTAGCAGTACTGGGTTTGGATAAATTGCGCACCAGCGGCCACTTTTTTCGCCAGGCGCTGGGCGCGCCAGTCAAAAGGCTGACCAAAAGGATTAGCCGCCGCGCCGAAAAAAACACGTGGCGCAAACGTGACCTTGCGCCCACTTTGGAAACGCCGCTCATCGCGCATCTCGCGGCCGATTTCCAACAGCGACATGCAATCGAGATCAAACACCGGCTTGGCTTGCGGGTGGTCGCCGCTTTCTACGCCATCCCCGCTCAAGCACAGCATATTGCACACGCCCATAGCCGCACCGCCCAGGATGTCGCCTTGAATAGCAATCCGGTTTTTGTCGCGGCAGGAAATTTGCATGATTGGCGCATAGCCCACGCGAGTTAACAAAGCGCACACCGCAAGGCTGGACATATGACAATTAGCGCCACTGCCGTCGGTCGCATTAATGGCATCGACATAGCCGTCGAACACTTTGGCACGGCGATAGACCTCGCTGGGGTCGGCGGAATCGGGCGGCTCCAATTCGGCGGTGATGGCAAATCCGCCACCGCGCAGCACGCGCTCCAAGCGTCCAGGAGAAGTATGTCCAGGCAAAATGGGTAAGGGGTAGCCGGGCACCGGCTCGTCATCAAACCTCATGCTTTGGCCTCCTGCTTCACCGGCTCGCCCTTTTCGCGCGCCACGCGAAGCCAGGAGGAACTGCCTTTCAGTCGTCCGTCGACCGCAAACTGCACCACTTTGATCGCCTCTCGGCCCGCTTGCATGCGCTGGCTGCCGTCAAACGCCTCGACCCAGACGCAGCGCATTTCGGGTTTGACTTCACAATTGCCATTGGCGCGCACGCCGCCACAAGGGCCGTTGCGTATGGTTTTGGGGCAATTCATGGAGCAGGACATGCCAGTACTGGACAAGGCGCACTGGCCGCACATTTGGCAGTCAAATAAAAAGCCTTTCACCGCTTTTTCCACGACCGCCACCGGCGTTTCCAGGCGCTGGTAGCCGATCGCTTTCCACAGTGGATGCAAAGCCACCATCACGCGCTCAAAACCTTGGTAAAAAATTTCTAGGCCGCGCGCATGGCGCACCGACCAGCGACGTACCGCGTACATCAGTGCTCCCCTTCGGGCAGCGGCACCCCCGACTCGTCGGCGGAGATCACCGTCGGCGTTGGCAAAGTAGTATCGACGCCGTGGGCGCGGATGATGCGCAACAAATCCTCGTCCGAATAACGCGCCTCGATGCGGGCGGCTTCGGCATTGGCTTCTTCCTGAATCTCGTCACCGCACTCACGCGGATCACTACGCTTCCAGTCGGCTAGGTAGTCACCGGCGCTGGACTTACCGGCTCGCATCGCCGCGCGGTCCACCGCTTCTTGAAAACGATGCGAAAGCTGCACCTTACCGGTTTCGCGTCCGCGCTTGACCACTACCTGCGCCGGCAGATCACGCCATGAAATCACAATCAGTTTTGCCATTGGATAATTTTCTCGCTTACTGTTTTCAATTCAGTTTCCATCTCACCGTAGCCAGTGACACGGTACGCAAATGCCAGACCCAGACGCTTGGCAGCAGCCCGGCCAAGAGCCATGCCCGCGGGGCTTTCTTTTTGGCACAGATACATCAAGGTGGTGTAGTTACCAAAATAGACGGGCAACAACTGCGGATGTTGATCAATCCCCAGGCCATGCATGATCAATCGCTCAAAATGCCGCAGCAAAAAATCGGTTAAATAAAAAGTTCCCAACTCGGTTTCGGCCATCTGCGCAAAGGCCGCAGACCCGGCATAAAACTCATAGCAATGCGCGCCAGGCAAACGCTGCACGCCTTCTTCCCGCAAAACCGCGTCAAGCAAACCGCCCGTCCCGCAATCGGCATAGGCCACAAAAATGTGCGGGTACTGTGCCTTGAACCGTTGTATTTTTTCGCGCACCAAGCCGGGGATTTTTTCGGGTCGGTTATGCAATTCAGCGGGGAGGCAGGTGACGTCTATGTGCGACCAGGCATTGGCTTGGCGCAAGGCGATGAATTCGCGGGCCAGCGCACCGCAGGCAATCACCAACGTGTTTGCAGCAGCCACCATGCCGGCATCGCAAATCAGGCGCGGGCCGCAGCGCGACGCGCAGCAATCAAGGTCTTAGCAGTCTCCACAGCCACACCAGCATCACGGCAATAGGCGTCAGCGCCCACGGCTTTGCCAAACTCTTCGTTTAAGGGCGCACCGCCTACCAACACAATGTAATCATCGCGCAGGCCTTTTTCCTTGAGCGTATCGATCACTACTTTCATGTAAGGCATGGTGGTCGTGAGCAAGGCAGACATACCCAAAATATCGGGCTTGTGCTCTTCAAGGGCTGCAATGTATTTTTCGACGGCGTTGTTAATGCCTAGGTCGATGACTTCAAAGCCTGCGCCCTCCATCATCATGCCGACCAGATTTTTGCCGATGTCGTGAATGTCACCTTTGACGGTGCCAATCACCATTTTGCCAATCGGCTCTACGCCGGTTTCGGCCAAGAGGGGGCGCAAAATTTCCATACCGCCCTTCATCGCATTGGCCGCCAGTAACACTTCGGGAACAAACAAAATGCCATCGCGGAAATCTACGCCGACGATACGCATGCCTTCAACCAAAGCGTCATCAAGGACCCGGCTGGCCGACCAGCCCCGGCCTAGCAAAATATTCGTGGCTTCAATCACCTCTTCACGCAAACCGTTGTAGAGGTCGTCATGGACTTGCTCGGTCAACTCCTCGTCGTTGAGCGAGTTCAAATCCAGATCGTCAAATTCTTCAGCCACAGAAAGACTCCTTCGGTTGATGTACGGGGTATGCCCGGGGCAT
>CANJXV010000069.1 GCA_947478935.1 Comamonadaceae bacterium | reverse complement strand
TGTCTGGATTATTTTGTGGGCCGCAGCCACCATGGTGCCCCAGCGCGAGCATGTGGCTTTTGACCTGGTCTGGAATTTGGCGAATCCGCGCTGGCGCCGCATCCTGCAAATCCTTGGCAATGCGCTAGTCGGCGGCTTGGCATTGGTCGCCCTACCGGCCAGCTGGGACTATGTGCGCTTTATGGCCCGCGAGGGCACTCCCGTTCTGGGCGTGCCACTGATGGCGGTCTATGTCCCTTTTATCGTCTTGTTGCTGGCCATGGTGCTGCACAGTGTGGGGCAGATCGTGCAGGCGCTGCGCGGTCCCATGGACAGTCCCATGGACAGCCCCATGAATAGCCCGGTGAGCGCCTCCATTGCAGCCGAAATCAGCGACAAGGGTATGAGTAGGGTGACAAAGCAATGAGCCAGCCCCTAGTTCTTCTGGTCGCGGTCATGGTGGTCACCATGCTGATGCGCATGCCCATAGGCTTTGGCATGCTGGCCGGTGGCATCGCCTACCTGCTGGCCAAGGGCCAGGACTTAGGGTTGGTAGCTGAGCAAGTATGCAATGGTCTCTACAACAACTATGTGCTGCTGTCAGTGCCCATGTTTGTGTTTGCCGCCAACATCATGAATGCTGGCACGGTAAGCGAACGTATTTTCGATTTTTGCCGCATTCTGGTAGGCCGCATGCGCGGCGGCCTAGCGCAGGTAGACATTGTGGTGAGCGTGATTTTTTCTGGCATGAGTGGCAGCGCGATTGCCGATGCCGCCGGGCCGGGCCTGGTCACCATCCGCGAAATGCTCAAGAAGCCCGAGTACGCGCCTGGCTTTGCCGGTGCGGTGGTGGTGGCCAGTGCCACCCTGGGTCCCATCATCCCGCCCAGCATCCCCATGGTGATTTACGCCCTGGTATCCGGCACCTCGGTGGGCGCTTTGTTTTTGGGCGGCGTGGTGCCCGGGGTCTGCATGGCTTTGCTGATGATGCTGGTGGTCCACATCATCGCTACCCGGCGCAATATGCCGCGCGAAGCGCCGGTGCCTTTGCGCGAGTGGCCGCAGATATTTTTCCGGGGCGCCCTGCCCTTGTCCATGCCGCTGGTGCTGCTAGGCGGCATTTACAGCGGTGCTTTCACGCCCACGGAAGCGGCAGCGGTGGCTGCACTGCATGCTTTGGTTTTAGCAGCGCTGGTGTTTCGCGCCTTAAGCTGGCAAAGCTTCTGGGACGTGGTGCTGGAGTCCACGCGCAGCAGCGCCGTCATTACGCTGATATTGGCTGGCTCCTTTATCTTGAACTACGCTTTCACGGCCGAAGGCGTGCCCCAGGCCATGGCGCATTGGGTAGAGGGCATGCAGTTGTCGCGCCTGCAATTTTTGCTTTTTGTTAACGTGCTGTTTTTAGTGCTGGGTTGTTTTTTAGATGTATCGGTGCTATTGCTGGTGTTTGTGCCCATGCTGCTGCCAGCCGTCAAGCTGCTGGGCATTGACCTGGTGCACTTTGGCGTGCTGGTGGTGCTCAATATGATGATTGGCCTGATACACCCTCCGTTTGGCATGCTGCTGTTTGTCATCAAAGCGCTCACCGGTATTCCGATAGGCGCGATGATGAAAGAAGGCTGGCCGTTTTTGTTGATGCTGCTGGCACTGCTGTTGGCCATGACGGTATTCCCGCAAATCGTGCTTTGGCTACCGCAGACTATGGGCTACGGCGCTTAGCAAACGCGGTACTTTGCTGCTGCTGGCGGCGCGCCGAGCCGCCTTATTGTTAGTTCATAGCCGCCTGTACCTTGCGGGTGATGCGCCACACGCCCCAAAGCACAAAGGGCACCGAAGCGCCCACGGCTATTTCTGGGTTGATGGGCACGCCCGCCGCAATCATTGCTTTGGCGGCGTAATGCAACAGACTCACCACGTAGTACGAAATAGCCGCGATGGACAAGCCTTCCACCGTGGTTTGCAAGCGCAGTTGCAGTTCTTGCCCGCGCGAGAGCTTTTCTAGTAGTTGCTGGTTTTGCTGTTCAGTGGCGATGTCCACGCGGGTGCGCAGCAAGGCACTGGTGCGCGATACGCGTTCAGACAAAGTTGCCAGGCGCTGCGCCGTGGCCGCCACCGTGGCCATGGCGGGCGACAGGCGGCGTTGCATAAATTCGCCAATAGTTTGGGTGCCGGGCATCACTTTTTCACGCAACTCGGCAATGCGCTGCACCACCAGGGTGTTGTAAGCCTGGGTCGCCGAAAAGCGGTAACTGTGCAGGGCCACGTAGCGCTCCACCCGCGCGGCCAGCGCCACCAGTTGGTCTAGCAGTTGTTGGTCGCTGGCGGTGTTGCCCTCCAGCCGCGCGGTAATGTCGGCCAACGCGGTCTCGGCCTGTGCCAACTCCGGGCCCAAGGCCTTAACCACCGGCAGACCGCGCAACGCCATCAGGCGGTAGGTTTCCAACTCCAGCAAGCGCTGCGAAATACGGCCGGCGCGCGCCTGGCTGGTGCCCAGCGGCGCCACCACGAGCATGCGCTCAAAGCCATCGACGCCAATCTTGAATTCGGTAAAAGCTGCCGAATGCCCATGCCCCAGTTGCGAGCCCACAATGTCTGCGCCACCCAGCCACTTTTGCGCCAGCTCCATCAAAACGCCACCTTGCTCCAGATCGCCATGCACCATGGCCAGCTGCACTGCGGCGACCGTGGCGCCGGGAATGGTGCGCAGCCACTGCGCCGGAACCGCTAGCGTTGCCAGCACCTCGGCGGGCTGGCGCACGCTGTCCGAAGCCGCCAGGGGCTGGACGATGGAATAGCGGGTGAACTCGGTATGGCGCTCCCACTTGAGGGCATAGCCCTCCATTTGCAGGCGCAAAAAATTGCCTTCTAGGCTGTCCGCGGTCAAAGCCGCTTGTCCCGGCAAGGCGCGCAAATGGGCGGCCTCCTGCTCGCGGCTGATATCGGTATTGAGCACCGCCACAAAAGTGACCAGCGCAGGCAATTGCAAACTAGCCGACGGGCGGGCATGGACTTCGTCATGCAACTGGCGGCGCAGCGCATCGTCGGGGGGCAGCAAGTGGGGGGCGGGAACCATGGAACTCCTTGGGGTCAAGCGGGTGGCCGAGAGGATACACAAACGCAGTGCAAACCCAAGGTTTGGATGCCCAAGCGTTCTGCAAGACCTTGGCGTTTGGCCCCGTTGGGGCCGCCCCGCGGGGTATGGCGCTTTCGCTATGGCCCGCAAATTGCTATGAGGAATGGCAAGCGGCAACTTCTAGGCGTCGCTTACAGGCATCCGCACCGTGGCAGGGGCCGCAATAGGCTTCGCGCAGCGGATAGGTAAGACGTGTAAACGTCTTGTAGCCAACGCAGGAGTGCGCCATGGCACAAGGAATTGGTATCCAAAGCATGGGCTGGGAAATCCGCTCAGGCCCTTATGCAGACAACTCGGGCGAACGCAAGAAAAAGCGGGAGCAGCGCCTGCGCCAATTGATCGCGGCCTTGCAATCGGGCTCGCTAGACGCTGCGCGTCTGGCCTTTAGCGCGGTGGTCAGCCATGACGATGACATGGCACACAACAGCCATATGACGCACATTGGCGCGGCCCTGCAAAGCAGCAACCTGCCAGGCGCCTGGCGTTGTGCCCAAGATTTGCGACCCGCCTACCCCTGGGCTTTTGTCGCCCCGCCCAAACACCTAAGCCACCCACCGCATATCACGGCCCAGCCCCAAGAGTCCAAAAGCTTTACCGACGGTCTGACCGGTCGCCTGTTTGACCTGATCGCCTAGGGCGCTTTAGACGATTTTCACGCTCAGATTGGGCAGGCCATCAATGTGCATTTCGATCACATCGCCGCGCACCACCGGGCCCACGTTTTCCGGGGTGCCGGAGTAAATAATGTCGCCGGGGAATAGCTCGAAAGCATCTGACAACTTAGAAATTTGCTCCGCCACCGACCAGATCATCTGGTTCAGGTTGGCGTTTTGCTTGGTTTGGCCGTTGACCTTAAGCCAAATACTGCCCTGGGTGAAGTGGCCAGTCGCAGCCAGCTTGTGGATCGGGCCGATCGGCGCCGAATGGTCAAAACTCTTGCCAATTTCCCAGGGCTTTTTCTCGTCGCCCAGGGCGCGCTGCAAATCACGGCGCGTCATATCCAGCCCCAGGCTGTAGCCATAGACCAGTTCCAGCGCCTTGTCCACCGGGATATTACGGCCGCCTTTGCCAAGCGCCGCCACCAGTTCAGCTTCGTAGTGGTAGTTCTTGGTCAGCGTGGGATAGGGATGGTCAGCCACCACGCCAACGGGCACGTTTTGGATCGCATCGGTGGGCTTTTGGAAGAAAAATGGTGGCTCACGCGTCGGGTCCGAGCCCATCTCGCGCGAATGCGCTGCGTAGTTGCGGCCTATGCAGTAAATCCGCCGTACCGGGAATTTTTCGTCACTGCCCACGATAGGGATGTACACGCCGGGCACCGAAAAAGGCGTTTTCACCGCATTCTGGCTGATGCCCGGCGTGGCACAGCCGAGCAATGCACCAGCACCCATCAGGCCGCTGGTTTGCAATAAATTTCTCTTAGATAACATAGACATAGAGAATCTCCTTTATGTAATTTATGAGCAATGAAACCGGTCTAGTCGCTGACTTGCACGCCTCTCCAGAAGGCCACCCGGTCCCGGATGGAGGCGGCTTCGGGCTTGGGGTCCGGGTAGTACCAGACGCAATCGGGGTTGAGTTCACCATCGACGATCAGCGAATAGTAAAGGGCCTGACCCTTCCATGCGCAGCAGCTGCGGTGGTTGCTAAATTGCACAAATTCACGGTTCAGCGCGCTGGCGGGGAAATAGTGGTTGCCTTCGACCATGACGATGTCGTCGCTTTGGGCGATCACGGTATTTTTCCAAATGGCTTTCATGGTGTGGCGTTCCAAATCGAGATGAGTGATGGTCTGCAGCCAAGGGCTTTGACCCATTGCTATGTGCGCGGGCAACGAGCGCGATAGTATCCTGCCGCACCGCCAGCCATCCGCCACCCTATGGAAACCATCCCCCTGTTCCCTCTCTCCCACGGCCTGTTCCCCGAAGGGCGCCTGGATCTGCAAATCTTTGAGGTGCGCTACCTGGACTTGGTACGCCGCTGCCATCGCGAGCAAAAGCCGTTTGGCGTGGCCTGGATAGAGCAAGGCCAGGAAGTGACCGTGCCTGGCCAGCAACCCAGGCTTTACAGCTATGGCACGCTGGCCCATATCGACAGTCTGGAAACCGTGCAGGCCGCGCTACTGCGCATCCGCTGCCATGGCGGACAGCGCTTTGCCCTGCACAACACCTACGCCGGTCCGCTTGGCGTGTGGCAGGGCGAGGCGCAATATATGGCACCCGACGCTGCGGTGGACATTCCGCCGGACTTGCAATACCTAGCCCAGCGCCTGGGCCGAGGCATCGCGCAGGCGCAAGCGGACGGGCGCCTGCCCGAGCTTCCCCTGCTGGCGCCCTTTCGCCTGGACGAATGCGGCTGGGTGGCCAACCGCTGGGCCGAACTGCTGCCCCTGCCCGCCGCCTACAAACAAGCACTGCTACAAGAGAGCGACCCGCTGACGCGCTTACGCGCGATCGACCGCAGCATGGACCGGGAAGACAAGGGTTGAAATAACGGTTTGGCCGCGGGTCTAGGGGCTAGACCCTGAGCGCTGACCCCTAGGCCTCGCAACCCGAAAAATGGCGACCCGCACCATGGGTTGCGGTTCAAAAAAGCCTAACCGCCGGATACCGCCAACTCCACCTGCGGCTTGGCATCTGCCGCAGCAGCACCGGTCTTTACGGTGCCAATAAAGATCCGTTCCACCGGCAGTTGCTTGTCCGCCAGGTACTCCTTTACTACCACCGCACGCTGCAATGCGAGGTTGCGGATATCGTCCTCATCGGCACTCAAGTTGGCAAGTAAAAGTGCCTCCATGTCCTGCACAGCGATGTCCTGCGTCTGGCCCGCCGCGGTGCGGGGCTTGGTAATGTCCGCGCGGCGGTAAACCGAGCGCAATAGGGATGGCATTTCTTCAGCACTGTAGCTAATCACCTGCGTTGCATCTTGACCTTGGGCACTGGTGTAGCGACGCTTTTCAGCCAACAACAAGGCCTTCAGTTTTTCGCGCTTGGTGGCTTCGCCCTCAGTTTGCAGATGGGCGAACCCCACTACGGTGAGCGTGAGCGTTGGCCGGTCTTGCAAAGCCTGCGCCAACTTATCTAGGTCGGCGCGAGCCGCATCACTCAAGCCCGCACTACCAGGGGCAAAGGGCACGCTGCTTAGCTCCGTCCCACCTCCACCACGCAAGGCCCTGGCGAGCAAACTAAAGGGCGCCGTGATGGCCTTACCCACAAGGTTGGAGACGGCCTTCCAGATAACCGTACCGACGTCGAATTGCGGGTCCTTGAGCGAACCACTGATGGGTAGATCCAGTTCGATCACGCCATTGCGGTCCGCCAACAAGGCCACGGCCAGCTTGACCGGCAAGCTGGCAGACGTGCCCTCCGCCTTGTCGCCAAAGGTCAGCTGGTTAAGCACCAGTTTGTTGGTCGCAGTGAGTTCGCCATCAGGCTGCACGGTGTAGTGCAGGTCCACACTCAGTTTGCCACGCTCTATGCCATACCCTGCGTATTTGGCGGCATAGGGCGACAAGGGTGGCAGCTCCAGATCGCGCGCAAAACCAAGGATATCCAATGCCAATGGCTGCGCCAGCGGGTTGAGTTTGCCGCGGATTTCCAATGCGGCAGTGCCCTCCGCGCGGCCGCGCAACTCCAGGTCGGCCATCTGCACCACCCCCCCTTTAAGCTGGTTGGAGATGCCGCTAAGTCTGCCGGCCAGGTCCGTGAGGTCGGCGGTGTAATTGGGATGAATGAAGCGATCGGAGAACAACACCCGACCATTGACCATGGTGATAGGGCCCATCTGAATATGGGCCGCCGGGCCTTGAGTTGCGTTGCTCGTAATGCCACTCGTCGCGGAGGGAACAGGCGATGCATCGGCGTTCGATTTGGGCAGCGGAGCCTGCGCTAAGGCCGGCGTGCTTTGCCCCAACTCTTGCAAGTTCAGGCGGCCTTGCGGACTCAAGATTAAGCGGGCATAAAAGTCCGAGAGCGCGGCCCCACCGACCTGCACTTGGGTGGCAAGGCCAGGGGCCATGCGCAAATCGATGCCGGGCACATTCAGCGCCTTCCAGCTGAGCAGCTCTTCGTCCAAGCTTGCGGCCCCTTTGCCAGCGGTGTTGGCTTTAAAGTCTTCTAGCGCAGCGTCACCCTTGAGGCTTAGCTCCGGTCCCTGGGCCCGCTCGGCGTAATACACCTGCCCTTTGAAACTGGTGTCCGCACGCAGCAGCACAAAGTTCATGCCGCCCAGCGCATAGGTGGCCAAGGCATGCGCGGGAAAATCTGACATGTCCATTGCACCTTGGACGACTAAGGGGTCCCACATCAAGATGCCGGTGTAGCGCACCTTGCCCGCCTCAGCCTGGCCGGATTTAACTTTGGCTGCAAGCTGCAAAGGCATGGGCGTATTGCCCTGCGGCTGCATATTTTTAGCTTGTACATGCAAGCCACTGATCTCCAGGCGCACCGGGCGCGCCGGCACGCGGTCTAAAAAAACCAGGCTGCCATCTTCCAGATTGAATTGCCCGACATGAAGCTTCCAAGGAACTGGCGCCTTGGGCGCATCCAGTTGGGTCCTTGCCTGCTCGTTACCTGCCGCTTGCGTTGCCAGTGCCTCGGCGCCAGGTTTAGCGACCTTGAGCCAGTCTTCAAACATCCAATGGCCCGCCGCATCGCGGCGCACACCGGCGCTTGGCTTTTGCAGTGTCACCTTACCCAGGTACGCGGTGCGCGCTTGGTTTTCAATACGGAGATCGCTGAGCTCTAGCAACTCCCATTGAGGCATATCCGCAGAGCTTGGACCCTTATTTTTGACGGCCGCATTGGCTTTGGGCAAGGTGGCGGCCTTGCCATCAACCAGTGCCACATTCCGTAATGCAAGCGTTTGCACAAGCGCACTTTGGCGCTCGCCATCCCATGCAAGATTGAAGCGGGTGGAGGCTTGGCCGCTCAAGCTTGGCTCAAGATACGTCGAGATATAGCCGGACACGAGTCCCAGATCAAAGTCAGCGAGTTCGGCCTGCGCCTTACCGGCATCCCAAGTGCCCCCAGCTTGCAAACTGAGTTGCGCGGTCGGCGCAGCGCTAAGCGCCGGTAGAGATTGCAGGCGCGTCTTCAGATCTAAGGTGGCGGCGCTTTGCATGGGCCACTGCAGCTTAGCGACCGTGACCTGTAAATCGCGCAGCCCTAAGCGGGTGGCCGGAGCGGTGGCAAGGTCGGTCCAATCGACGGCGGCATCCTTAAGCGTCAAGGTATCGAGCTGAAGTACCCAAGCCGGTTTTGCAGGGGTTTGACTATTTACTCCCGCACCAGCTTGAGCAGAGGCGGCCTCAGCGCTTGCCTTTTTAGTTGCATTGTGTTTGGCAGGTTCTAAGGGTAAGAAATTGAGCTGACCAGCGGCGCTGCGCGCCAAGTGGAGCATTGGGGCATTCACATCCATCGTGGACAACCTGGCGCTGCGCTCCAGCGGACGTAGCTCTAACAAACCTATTTGCAGTTGGTCCGCAGAAAACAGCGGTTTGCCCTGCAGGTCTTGCAATGCCAATTGACTCACCATCAGCGAACCCGACAGCGTGAGAGCGGTTTGCGGCTTGTACAAAAAATCGACGCTAAGGTCTGCATCCATGATGGCACTGCGCGCTTGCACTGGCAGATCGGGGGGTAAGTAAGCCAGGTAGGGAGCAATATCGAGTTGGCTGATCTTGATATGGGCTTGCGCCTTGGGGCTCTGCCCAAAGGGGTTAACGCTGGCTTGGGACTCGAAGCGACTGCCATTGAGTACAAAGGAGAGGCGTGGCGACACCATGGCATCGCGCTTGGAATCGAGGTTGCTTAAAAACCCAAGGCTCAGCGCTAGGTCTCGCAGGGTATGCAGGCGCGGTGCACCATCCGCACGGTCGGCAAAATCAAGACTGCCGTGGTTCACAGTCAGGTTGTAAAGCGCAAACTTTGGTGTCGGCGCGGAGAGCGCATCATCGGCTTGGTTCAGGCGCCGCACGATATCGTCGATGTCGTAATGGCCCTCACCCAAGCGGGTCAGTTGCAATTGTGGAGCGTCCACCGTGAGCGTTTCAATCACTGGCACCCCCTGTAACAGGGACTGCGCTTGCGCATCCACATACAGGCGATCGACCGAGAACTGCACACCTTTGCCATCTGCGGTGGCCACAGCGAAGTCATGTACGGTTAGCTGCAGGGACCAGGGCGAAAGCGCCAGGCTTCCAATAGTGACTTGACGACCGAGCAACTCGCTAAGTCGAATCTGAGCCTGCGTTTTGGCCAACGGCGGCAACACCACCCATGCCAGCGCGCCTAAGGCGAACAAAGCCCCCAGCGACCAAGCTAAGCGGCGCAGCCAACGGTAAGAAACAAAGGCAGTTAAATTCATGTAAGAGGCTTTGTAGAGAGCAAAGCTTACACCCGAAGAAAAATTCAGGCATCTGCATGCCATGCGACAAAACTACCGCGCTACTCGCGGCTATGTCCCGCACCATATTCTGGCGAGTCATGCGGGCAATCCCCGATAGCCGCCACCCCCGCCGTGGGTTATCTTCGGGGGATGACTTTGGCCCTCTCCCTCATTTTTATCCTCACCTACGCCGCCATTGCTTTTGAGCATCCACTGGGCGTCAATAAATCGGCGACCGCCCTGTTAGGTGCGGGAGTGCTCTGGGTGGTGTACGCCATGGCCGGGCCGGAAGCGGGCGCGGTCAATGCCGAGCTGGCTGAATCGCTCACCGGCACGGCGCAAATTGTGTTTTTCCTGATTGGAGCGATGACCATCGTCGAAGTGATTGACGCGCACAATGGTTTTGAGGTGCTGACGCGACGTATTTCTACCACCCGCCTGCCGGTGCTGATGTGGATGATCGGACTGGCCACGTTTTTCCTGAGCTCGATTTTGGATAACCTGACCACCACTATCGTGATGGTGTCCTTGATGAAGCGCCTGCTCGATAAGCGCGAGGACCGGTTGCTTTTTGCGGGCATCATCATCATCGCCGCCAATGCCGGCGGCGCCTGGACGCCGATTGGCGATGTGACCACCACCATGCTCTGGATCGGCGGGCAGATCACCACGCTGGCGGTCATGCAAGGCGTATTTTTGGCCTCGATCGTCAATTTGCTGGTGCCTTTGGTGGCGGCTGCCTGGATGGCCAGCGGACGCCTGGTGGAGCCGCCCAAGACGGTTGCCTCCGACAAGTCCAGCACCACGGTTTTCGAGCAGACTGTGATGCTGCTGCTGGGCTTAGGCGTGCTGGTGCTGGTGCCCGTGTTCAAAGCGGTGACGCATTTGCCGCCTTTTATGGGTGTGCTGCTGGGCCTGGGCGTGCTTTGGCTGGTGGGCGATCTAATGCACAAGCACAAGGACGAGGATGACAAACAAGGCCTGACGCTGGTGAGCGCGCTGGGGCGTATTGATATGTCGGCCATTGTGTTTTTCATCGGCATTTTGCTGGCCGTGGCGGTGCTGGAGCACAGC
>CANJXV010000068.1 GCA_947478935.1 Comamonadaceae bacterium | reverse complement strand
TGCCACGCGAAATCCTTTGAAAATTCGTTAACCTAAGCCTTTGATTGTACTTTTCGAGGTATCCATGGCCCTCTCTGACGACGCCGGCATCCTGATCGCCCAAGGCCCTCCCGGCAAAAACCAGGCGCAATGTTTTTTGCGCCCCGACAAAGCCAACCGCCATGGCCTGATCACCGGCGCCACCGGCACGGGCAAAACTATCACCCTGCAAACCCTGGCCGAAGGCTTTTCGGGCCTGGGCGTGCCGGTGTTTATGGCGGACGTCAAAGGCGACCTGAGCGGCATATCGCAAGCGGGCAAAGTGGGCGACAAGCTCGCCAAAGTGCTGGCCGAGCGCGGCCTGGAGCCCAGCGCGCCCACCGCATTTCCCACCACGCTGTGGGATATGTTCGGCGAGCAAGGCCACCCGGTGCGGGCCACCATCAGCGACCTGGGCCCCTTGTTGCTGGCGCGCATGCTCAACCTCAACGAAACGCAGGCCGGTGTGCTGCAATTAGTCTTCAAGATTGCTGACGATGACGGCCTGATGCTGTTGGACATGAAAGACCTGCGCGCGATGTGTCAGCACGTGGGCGATAACGCGTCCGACTTCACCACCGAGTACGGCAATATCAGCGCCGCCAGCATAGGCGCCATCCAACGTGGCTTGATGCAAATCGAGGCCCAGGGCGGTAGTCACTTTTTCGGCGAGCCCATGCTCAACATCACCGACTTTATGCAGACGGACGCAAACGGCAAAGGCTTTGTCAACATCCTAGCCGCTGAAAAGCTCATGGCCGCGCCCCGGCTTTACGCCATATTTTTGTTGTGGATGCTGAGCGAATTATTTGAAACCCTGCCGGAAGTAGGCGACCTGGACCGCCCTAAGCTGGTGTTCTTTTTTGACGAGGCGCATATGCTGTTTGCCGATGCGCCTAAGGTGCTGATCGAGCGCATCGAGCTGGTGGTGCGCCTAATACGCAGCAAAGGCGTGGGCGTATTTTTCGTGACGCAAAACCCACTGGACATCCCCGACAGCGTGCTCGCGCAATTGGGCAACCGGGTGCAGCACGCGCTGCGCGCCTTCACCCCGCGCGACCAAAAAGCCGTCAAAGCCGCTGCCGACACCATGCGCGGCAACGCCGGGTTAGACGTGGCCGCCGCCATTACCGAATTGGGTGTGGGCGAAGGCCTGGTCAGCCTGTTGGATGATAAAGGCCGACCTAGCCCCACCGAACGCGCCTATGTACTACCACCGGCCAGCCAGATCGGCCCCATAAGCCCGGCGCAACGCGCCGACTTGCAATCGCAGTCCATTGTCGCGGGCGTCTACGACAAAACCATAGACCGCGCCTCGGCGTTTGAAGAACTTAAGGGCCAGGCAGCCACGCAAGCCCAGGCCGAGAAAGAGGCGCGCGCTGCGGCGCCTGCGCCAAGCCCGCCCGAGGCGCCGCCTGAGCGCGGCATGCTGGACGAGCTAGGCGACCTCATGGGCGGCGGACGCGGACGGCGCCGAGCCAGCGTAGGCGAACAAATCCTGAAAAGCGCCGCCAGCTCGATTGGCCGCGAAGTGGGTCGGCAAATCATCCGGGGGGTGCTGGGCAGTATCTTGGGTGGTGGCCGGCGCTGATAGCCAGCGTAACTCGGCTGCGCCGCGCCTACAGGGCAATGGCCTGGGCAAGGCGCCTGCGCCAGCACCCAAGCCGGATACCCCGCCTACCCGCCCTTTTGGCCTACGCCCCTGGGCCAGCGGCTTTACCGCCATAGCGTGCAAAGCGCGCAAACCCCAAGGCCGCGCTGACCGGCCCGCCGCTATAGTGCAGCGCACAAGCTGGGCGACGCCAGCGCGGCAACAAAGGTCGCTCGCGGCATGTTGCAAAAAAACAAGGCAGCGTACAAACGGCACTGAATTGGAGACAAGACCATGAACACGCTAGAAGCCAGCGCCCCAGCCCCCATCAGCGAACCCGCGACCGCGAGCGTGTCCGAGCCCGCACCCGCCCGAGCCAACCGCCGCGTGGGCGGACGCGAGCGGCGCGACCCCAATGCCCGGCCCACGGGTCCGGCCTATATCAAACGCGTCATCCCCACCTACGAGGTGCTGGGCGAAGAAAGCCTACTACAGATCGAAGCGACGGCGGACCGCATCCTGGCCGAAATCGGTCTGGACATCCGCGATGACGACGAAGCACTGGCGCTATTTAAAAAATCCGGCGCCAAGGTCGATGGCATGCGGGTGCGCTTTGAGCCGGGGCATTTGCAAGAGGTACTCAAAACCGCACCAGCCCAGTTCATCCAGCATGCGCGCAACCCGGCGCATAGCGTGCCCATTGGCGGCAAAAACATTGTGTTCTCGCCCGCCTATGGCTCGCCCTTTGTGATGGACCTGGACCGGGGGAGGCGCTACGGCACTATCGAAGACTTTCAAAACTTTATCAAGCTGGCCTATAGCAGCCCCTGGTTGCACCACAGCGGCGGCACGGTGTGCGAGCCCACCGATGTGCCGGTGAACAAGCGCCATCTGGACATGGTGTATGCGCATATGCGCTATTCGGACAAAGCCTATATGGGCTCCATCACCTCCGAGCAGCGCGCCGAAGATTCGATTGCCATGAGCCGTATTTTGTTTGGCGAAAAATTTGTCGATGAAAACTGCGTCGTCCTGGGCAATGTGAATGTGAACTCGCCCCTGCTCTGGGACGGCACGATGACAAAGTCGGCCCGCGCCTATGCGCGCGCCAACCAGGCGGCGGTGATCGTGCCTTTTATTCTGGGCGGCGCGATGGGGCCCGTGACCAATGCCGGTGCAATTGCGCAAGCGCACGCCGAGACCATCGTCGGCTGCGCACTCACACAACTGGAGCGGCCCGGCGCGCCGGTGATTTACGGCAACTTTTTATCCAGTATGTCGCTGCGTTCGGGCTCGCCCACCTTTGGCACACCCGAGCCGGCCATAGGCTCTATGGTGGTGGGCCAGCTGGCGCGCCGCTTGAATTTGCCGCTGCGCTGCGCCGGATCTTTCACCACCTCCAAACTGCCCGACGGCCAGGCCATGCAAGAGAGCGTGATGTCTATGCTCTCGGCCATCCATTGCGGTGCTAATTTCATCTTGCATGCGGCCGGATTTTTGGACGGGCTCTTGTCCATGAGCTATGAAAAATTCATGATGGACGCCGACTTTTGTGGAGCGCTACACAGTTATGTGAACGGCGTTACGGTTGACGAAAACACCCTGGCCATGAGCGCTTTCGAGGGCGTAACCCCCGGTGGCCATTACCTGGGCAGCGCGCACACCATGGCTAACTACACCACTGCGTTTTTTGATTCCAGTATTTCGGACGACACACCGTTTGAGACCTGGACCGAAGCGGGCCAAAGCGACGCGGCCACGCGCGCCAACAAGCGCTGGAAACAATCACTGGCCGAATACGCGGTGCCGCCCATGGACGAAGCGGTGGACGAAGCGCTGCGCGACTTTATAGACCGTACCAAAGCGTCCATGCCGGACCAGTGGTATTGATGCTTTTGACACCGAGCACGCCATGAACAGCACCGCCTCCAAAGACCCCCTGCTCCAGCCTTTTCAGCTCAAGCACCTGCGGTTGAAAAACCGGCTGATGATTACCTCGCACGAACCGGCCTACCCCGAAGACGGCATGCCCAAGGCCAAATACCGCGCCTACCATGTAGAGCGCGCCAAAGCGGGTATCGCGCTGACCATGACCGCCGGTTCCGCAGCCGTGTCGCGCGACAGCCCGCCAGTGTTTAACAATATACTTGCCTACAAAGACGAAGTTGTGCCCTGGATGCGGGACCTCACCGATGCCTGCCACGAACACGGCGCGGCGGTGATGATTCAAATCACGCACCTAGGCCGGCGCACCAGCTGGTCCAAGGCTGACTGGTTGCCAGTGGTTTCGCCTTCGCACGAGCGCGAAGCCTCACACCGCGCCTTCCCCAAAAAGATGGAAGACTGGGACATCGATCGCATCATCGGCGACTATGCCGACGCTGCTGAACGCATGCACGCCGCAGGGGTCGATGGACTGGAGCTGGAGGCCTACGGACATTTGATTGACCAGTTCTGGTCGCCATCGACCAATACGCTGGACGCGCCCTTTGGCGGCGCATTAGAAAACCGGGTGCGCTTTGCCATGGAAGTGGTGCGCGCGATCCGCAAACGCGTGGGGCCCGAGTTCATTTTGGGGGTGCGCGGCGTGGCCGACGAAGTGCGGCCAGGCGGCATTAGCGCCGAAGATGGCATAGGCATCGCGCGCTACCTAGCCAACTCCGGTATGGTCGATTTTTTGAACATCATCCGCGGCCATATCGACACCGATGCGGGCCTGACCGATGTGATTCCAGTGCAAGGCATGGCCAGCGCGCCGCACCTGGACTTTGCCGCCAGCTTGCGCGAGCACGTGAACGTGCCGATCTTCCACGCCGCCAAGATTCAGGATGTGAACACCGCGCGCCATGCCATTGCCAGCGGCAAGCTCGACATGGTGGGCATGACACGCGCGCACATGGCAGACCCGCACATCATGCGCAAAATCATGGAAGGCCGCGAAGACACGATCCGCCCCTGCGTGGGAGGCAACTTTTGCCTGGACCGCATTTATGCCGGGGGTGAAGCCTATTGCATCCATAACCCGTCCACCGGACGCGAACTGACGCTGCCGCACTCGATTGAGCCGACAACTGCCACGCGCAAAGTGCTGATCGTGGGCGCAGGGCCTGCGGGCCTGGAGGCGGCGCGGGTGAGCGCAGAGCGCGGGCATGCGGTGACGGTGCTGGAAGCAGCGCCCAAGCCCGGTGGGCAAATTCGCCTCACGGCGGTAAGCCCGCGCCGTCGCGAGATGCTGAGCATCATCGACTGGCGCATGGCGCGCTGCGAAGAACACGGCGTCAATTTTCGTTTCAACACGCTGGCAGACGAAGCCACGGTGCTGGCCGAAAACCCGGACGTAGTCATCATCGCCACCGGCGGCATGCCGCACACCGAGGTGCTCCAAAGCGGTAACGAATTGGTGGTCTCCACCTGGGATATTCTGAGTGGCGAAGTGGTGCCGGGTAAAAACGTCTTGCTATTTGACGACGCGGGTGATCACCCTGCCCTGCAAGCCGCCGAAGTGATTGCTAAGACCGGCGCGCGGCTAGAAATCATGACGCCAGACCGCAGCTTTGCGCCAGAGGTGATGGCCATGAACCTGGTGCCCTATATGCGCAGCCTACAAAAACTAGACGTCACCTTCACAGTCACTTTTCGGCTGCTGTCGGTAGAGCGCTGTGCCGAGGGTTTGCGGGCGGTGGTGGGCAGCGATTATGGCGGCGTGCGCAAAGAGCGCATCATGGACCAAGTCATCGTGAACCATGGCACCTTGCCGCTGGACGATTTGTACTTTGCATTGAAGACACACTCCAGCAACCTGGGAGCCGCCGACTATGACGCGCTGACAGGGCTGCAGCCGCAAACCCTGCGGCCCAACCCGCAAGGCCGCTTTCAGCTGTTTCGCATTGGCGATGCAGTGGCGGCGCGCAACACGCACGCGGCGGTACTTGATGGTTTGCGCCTGGCGCGCGTGCTATGAATACTTGGGCTTAATGAGGCAGCGCATGGGTGAACCTGATCCACTAGCAAGTGCGTTTTTTGCGCGCCAAAAAAAATGGCAACCTGAGCTGCTGGCCTTGCGCGAGATTTTTTTATCGACCGCGCTTACCGAAACCCTGAAGTGGTACAAGCCCTGTTACACCTTTGAAGGTCGCAATATCGCGGCTTTGGCAGGCCTGAAAGACCACTGTTGGATTTTGTTTTTCAAAGGCGCTTTGCTCAAAGACCCGCAAGGTATTTTGCAAAAGGCCGGCGAAAACTCGCAGTCTGCGCGGGTAATTAATTTCACCAGCGTGCCGCAAATCAAAAAGCTAAAACGGGTGCTGCACAGCTATGTGCAAGAAGCCATCGCCGCCGAACAAACTGGGCTGAAAGTAATGTTTGAAAAAAGCGAAGACCGCGTTCTGCCCGATGAATTACTGGCAGCCTTCGCCCAAACACCTGGCCTACAACAAGCCTTCAGCGTACTCACTCCAGGGCGCCAGCGCGGCTATTTCCTGCACTTTGGCCAGGCCAAGCAAAGCAGTACCCGCAGTGCGCGGATCGCCAAATGCACGGCGGCCATTTTGCAGGGGCGGGGTTTGCAGGAACGCAATGGAAAGCGGTAGCGGCAAGTAAGTTCTCTACGAGCCGCGACAGCGACTTGGCTGTCTATCTCGACGTAAAACCAAGCTCCGGCTTAAGCCGCTAACGCCAGACGCGCGATCAGCCAGAAGCCGCCTGCTGCGACGCTGGCTATCGACCCGTAATGCATCACCCGCTGCCAGGCCTGTGTGCCCGGGCGCAATTGGAAAAGGCGGGCCGCGGCCATGACCAAGAATGCGATGCCGATTTGGGCTAGCTCAATGCCCACGTTAAAGCCCGCCAAGGTTAGCGCAAAGGCTGCGCTGCCACTGGGCCATTGGGTCAGCTCGTGCAAGGCGCCAGCCAGGCCCAGGCCGTGGACCAGGGCACAAACAAAAACCAAAAGCAAGCGCCAGGCCGCTGGCACCGGATGAGGGCGGCGGCGCGACCACAGATCAAAACAAGCCATGCTGACGATGGTGGCGGCGATTGCCGGCTCCACAATGCGGTCTGCAACTGACACGCCACCGATCACGCAGGCCACCAAGGTCAACGCGTGTCCGGCGGTAAAGCAAGTCAGCGCGCCCAACAGTGCTGCTAGACCCCAGCCGCTGGAAAGCACCACCAGCAAAAACAATATATGGTCCGCGCCACTGAGCACATGGATGGCGCCCGTGCGCAGGTATTGGGAAAACACGAAACCATTACCGGGCAGCACGCGTTTGTCCTTGTCTGTGGGGGTCAGGCGCATCCACTGCGTTTCTTTATCCCGCGTTATGGTGATGTCCTGCGCCTGTTCACCAGCACGCGCGCCGAACAAGCTAAAGCGCATCCTAAGATCATCGGACACAAGGGCCGCTGGCGCGTCTGGAGCCGCGCCGGGCTGTCCCAGATCAAAACGCCCCAACACGACCAGGTGGCTGGCCGCCTGGTCAGGCGCATTGTCCGGCGGCGCGATGTCCAGCATCACCAACTGGAGCGGCAGCGCCCCGCCCGGCCCACCCAATTGCGCGCCGGCCATGATCTGCGCGCCGATGGCATCGAAATGCGCGCTCAGTTCCGCTTTGGACAAGAGGCCGTCACGGTCGTCGTCAATACCTTGCAAAGCCGTTACGGGAACCGAAAGCACCAAGAAAGCCGCCTGGCCCGCAAAATTAAGCGTGCCTTTTTGCGCGGCCATCATGTGCGCCTTCACTGTGGCCATCATCACCAAGCCGCTGCATAGAACCAGCGCGATAGCCCTTAGCGCGGCAGCGACACGGCCACGCAAAATTGGTTTCAAACAGATCCTTTCACGCAGCGCGGCAAGTAAGGAAAGCTTTCGGTCGCATAGTAATGGTAGGTGCCCTTTGGAAATTCAGGCGTGACGCCACTGCGTCCGTTGCACTCGTCCAAATCTCCCAGGCCGGCGACATATTCGTAGTCTTGCAAAAACGTCCCCATAGGGTAGAGGCTGATGGCGGGCCGGTTGGCATCGGGCACCGCTTTTTTACGGTAGCTGCTCCTTACCACCTTGATCGCTGAGGCGGCATTGGCTGCATCGCTATAGGCGTAACGTGCATAGAGGGGAAAGCCGTCTGCAGCCCAGCCCACCAGCGTCATCGCTTGTCCTTTGCCTAGTTTCTGGATAAAGCCCTCAGGGATGCCGTGGTAGTGGTAAACGCCGCCGGGCTGCACATGGGCATTATTACTGTCGGCACCGAAATTGAAAGAGCTTTGCCCCAGCGCTTCCATGCGCCATGGGCCCGCTTGGCCCAGCATGGTGCAGCTGCTGCCGCTGTCGTTGCAGCTACCGCCGGTGCCTGGGTCTATCTTCACGCCATTGAGAATCATGCCAATATCTCCGCGTGGCCCACCCAGTTCCCTGGCGATGGTTGTTAGCGCAGGCGTCATGGAGGTGCTAAATCGCACTGACTGGGCTTTGATTTGAAAATCAAGGTCGTTTTGAATCGCGAATGGGCCAACGTCGTGATCGGGCACGCCATTGGCCGTCAGTGTGCGGGTGCTGCTACTGCAAGTCCATGCTGCCGCGCTGGTGAGATTGACGAGGCTATTGCTGTTAAAAGCATTGTGGCTGTAGTCACAGGTCACGCCTGTGGTATTTGTCGCCGTATTGGTGTTGGTGTTGGTACCACCACCGCAGGCACCGAGCGTGATCGCCAGAGCACTTGCTATTGTCAGTTGGAAAAAAGTATGAATCAGCATGATGCATTTTCCAAAGTTTGCGTTGAGAAATGCATTTTGACGATTTATTGATACGGCGCAATATCCTAAAGCGCTCCAACGTCTGCCACAGTGACGGTCGGTGACTGGCACGACGGACCTAACAATTCCCATTCAGCATGCACTAAAGCGGTGCAAAGCTACACATTGGTATCAGTTAAAAATCAAATTTTTGAAATCCAAAATACTGCTGAGTAGCGCGCATGGCAAGTAGCAAAGCATGTGTGACCTGCCCCTGTGCAAACGTTTCAAAAGATAGGTAACGAAGTGCAAAGCCACAGGTCAAAACGATTGCTATAGCAATTTACTTCGAGGGGGTAACGCTTCGATATTGCCCCATTGCACGGCAATCTATTAATGCTATTTTCCCGGGTAGTGACTTATATTTAGCCGCGCCGCAAACCCACTGCCTCCCGCGCCAAGGTGGTAATACGTGCCCAGTCGCCTTGAGCCAACGCATCGGCTGGGACCAACCAGGAGCCCCCAACGCACAGCACATTGGGCAAAGCCAAAAAGTCAGGGGCATTTTTCAGGCTAATGCCGCCGGTGGGGCAGAACTTCACGTCAAAGAAGGGGCCGCTCCAGGCCTTGAGCATGGCGCTGCCGCCCGCTTGTAAAGCAGGGAAAAATTTCACTGCATTAAAACCATCTTCTTGCGCCGCCATGATTTCGCCGCCAGTCGCTACGCCAGGAAGCAAAGGCAAGCCTAAGTCGCGACAAGCAGCGCCCAGCGCGCTGGTGTAGCCGGGGCTGACCGCAAAGCGCGCGCCCGCATTAGCTGCTGCCTGCGTATCGGATTTGGAACGCAAGGTACCGGCACCGACCACCGCTTCGGGTACCGCTTTGGCAATCGCCTCGATGCAGGCCAGCGCTTGGGGCGTGCGCAGCGTCACTTCCAACATGCGGATGCCGCCCTCCACCAAGGCGCGCGCCATGGGCACGGCATGGGCCACATCGGTCAGCACAATGACCGGAATCACCGGCGCGTCTTGCATCACTTGCAATGAGGTTAAGGGGCTGAGTGTCATGCTTATTCTTTCAATCATTAAAGCCAGCTGCAAGCGCCCTGCTCGGCCGCTAATGCGTTGCGCCGCATACCGGCAAAGAGTTCGCGGCCCATGCCT
This sequence comes from Comamonadaceae bacterium, assembly GCA_947478935.1. Classification (GTDB taxonomy): domain Bacteria; phylum Pseudomonadota; class Gammaproteobacteria; order Burkholderiales; family Burkholderiaceae_C; genus Allorhodoferax. Next base: position 1,109 of record CANJXV010000068.1, on the reverse strand, counting down.
ACACCATTGGATGTTTGCAGCGCGACAGGCATAGTGGCGTTGCGCCGCGCATCCCATTGTGCTGCGTCCACCAGCACGTCCAAGCTGCCGCTGACTGCGTCCACGCGGATGATGTCGCCATCCTGCAACTTGGCCAAGGGGCCACCGGCTGCCGCCTCGGGCGATACATGGATAGCCGCAGGCACATTACCCGAGGCGCCGCTCATACGCCCATCGGTCACCAGCGCCACTTCAAAGCCTTTGTTTTGCAAAATAGCCAAAGGTGGCGTGAGCTTATGCAGCTCGGGCATGCCATTGGCTTGCGGGCCTTGCCAGCGCACCACGCACACTATGTCACGGTCGAGCTCGCCTGCCTTAAAAGCAAGTTGCAATTCCTCTTGCGATGCAAACACACGACACGGCGCTTGCACGATGTGGCGCTCTTCGGGCACGGAGGAAACTTTCATCACACTGCGCCCCAGTTTGCCTTGCAAAAGTTTGAGGCCACCGCTAGCACTAAAAGGATCGGCAACGGGTCGCACCACAGAAAGGTCAGCGCTTGCGCCCACATCGCGCCAGGCCAGCGAGCCTTGGGCATTAGCCGCTGGTATACGAGTGAATTCGCGCAGCCCGCTAGGGCGCACCGTCACCACATCGGCGTGCATCAAACCGGCGTCCAACAGTTCGCGTATGACGTAGCCGGGACCGCCGGCTGCCTGGAATTGGTTCACATCGGCGCTGCCATTGGGATACACGCTTGTGAGTGTAGGCACGATGTCCGACAAGGCGGAGAAATCATCCCAGTCGATGACTATGCCGGCGGCGCGGGCCACAGCCACCCAATGAATTAAATGGTTGGTAGACCCGCCAGTGGCGAGCAAGGCGAGCATGGCGTTGACGATGCAACGCTCGTCCACCACGCGTCCAATGGGCGGGCACGCAGTGCCAGTGGCTGCACCCTGGCTATGGCCCAGCACCGTGCGCGCTGCCTCGCGGGTCAGTTGCTCCCGCAGGCTGGCGCCAGGGTTGACGAAGGCGGTGCCCGGCACATGCAAGCCCATGGCTTCGAGCAGCATTTGGTTGCTATTGGCGGTGCCGTAAAACGTACACGTGCCTTCGCCGTGGTAGGC
>CANJXV010000067.1 GCA_947478935.1 Comamonadaceae bacterium | reverse complement strand
GGCCAATAGCTGGGCCAGTCGCCACGCAGGCGTAAAGCCCTTGCTGCCATTGTTGGAGCCAAAGGAGGTCAGATGGCCATGCCTTTCTGCGGCCAGCGCGCCAAACATCGCAAGCACTAGGCCTAGATGCTGTACCACGATGGGGGCATTGGCAATGCCGCTTCCCAGCAAAGGCCGCATCACAATTTCAATGAGGGGGATGAGCATCATCAGCCCTAAAGCCAAGGCGGCGATTTGCTCGTCGATGCGGCCCAGCCAAGTTCGGAGCGCTGCCAGCCTTGCCATAGCTACTTGGCCTTGCCCGTGCGGAAGTCTTTCAGATGGGCCTGTACCTCGTCAAAAGTATCGGCTGGCACCATGGTGCCGCGAATCCTTGGATAAAGTTTTTCTGCAAACTCGGTCCATTCCCGCATTTGCTCCGCGCTGGGGCGGCTGACTATTAGCCCCCGCTTTTTCATGGCATCGACGGCTTCATCGACTTCTTGTCTGGCCTTGGCGCGAATTTGAACGCCAGCTTTCTCGCTGGCGGTACGGATAGCCGCCTGCGTGGCAGGGCTCATATCGTCCCAAGTCTTCTTGGTCAGCACCAAGGCACCCACAATCGGAGCCCAGTTGATTTCGAGCATATGGGGTGCAGAGGTATAAATTTGCGTGGCCAAGGCGAAGTAGGGCGTGGAGGGCACCACATTGATCATCCCGGTCTGGATGGCAGGGAGAATGTCCGAAGTCTCCAGGGGAACCGGCGTGTAGCCCAGGCTTTTCATAATCGCCTGCTGGTCGGGTTCCGAGCCCCAAGCAAAAAATTTCATTTTCTTGTAGTCCTCAGGTTTGAGCGCCGCATCTTTCGAAAAAAAGCGCACCCAACCTGCATCGCCCCAGGCCAAAACCACAAAGCCTTTGTCTAAAAATTTCTTCTCCATCGAAGGCCGCATTTTTTCTCGGACGTAGTCCAACTCTTCCCACGACCTAAACAGCATAGGTATGGCTTGCAAGGCGGTGATTGAAGGCTCAATCTCTTGCAGTCCCACGACGGACAGCAGGGCGCCTTGCAACTGGCCGATGCGCATGCGACGTGCCATTTCAGCCTCGCCGCCCTGGCTTCCGTCGGGATAGACCACGTATTTGCTGTTCTCTGCCTGGGCAGCCCGCCAGGCTTCGCCGATGTCCATGAGTTGGCGGTGGTACAAAGAATTTTTGGGCACCAGCGACCCGATGCGAAGCTGCTTATCTGCAGCCATGCAGTTGGGCAGGCTTAGCCATGCCAGCGCCAAAAACACAAAGGCAGTCAGTAGCCGGGAAGGTGTCGACAAGGAGTTCATAAATGAAGGCATTTCAAAATAAGTCGTCAGCGCTACGAAGCAGCCACAGCGCCCGTTCGCGCATCAGTTCGTTACTGAGATCGGGGTGCTTGTCACTGACCTCTATGGCTGTTTTCAGCAGCGTTTCAAAGGCTTCACGCTGGCCTTGCGCTAAGGCGATGCTTTCGGCTTTGGCAATATAGGCGCCTGCGTTTTGGCCCTGACTGATCGTAATGGCAGCGTCGAAATATTGCGTGGCTTTCACCAGCGAGCCGCCGGGTTGCGCCGACTCAAAGCTGCCCATCAAGCTAGAAAGTCCCCCATTGCCAAAGTTGGGGTTTGCCTTCCAGGCCAAGGTGGCTAGGCGGTAGGCCAAGGGAAAGTCGGCAACGGCTTCGGGTGAGTCTTTAGCCAGCGATATATAGCCGCCCCACGATGCGGCGGCCCAATACGCCAGGCCGACTTGATCTTGGGAAACTTGGGGCCATTGCTTGGCATCGGGATGCGCAAGCTTGGCCCGAAAACCAGGCGTTGAGAGTTCCAAGGCCCGCATAGCGTGGCGATGGGCGCGCAAATAGAGTCGCTTGGCGCGCTCGTTGGTGCGGTAGGCGGCCTGGGCATCTGTTGCCGCTAGGCGTTCCGCCTCGAAAGCAACATATGCAAAGGTGTATTGGCTTAAACCAGCACCCACTGCCTCTGCCAACTTCAGGTTGTCAGGCGTGTCCTTGAGCAGTGATTCCGACAGCATTAAATAGAAAGCGCTGGCCTCTCGCGCCAGACCAGGGTCCTCCTCCTGCGACTGGCCTTGCCTAGCTAATTCGTCGCCGAGGCTTTTTTTAATCAGAGCAGTTGGAGAGCATGCGCAAAGTCCAACAGCCAATGCCGCAATGGCCAATGGCATTGATCGCTTTCCATGCACAGCGCGAAGGATGCTGCTAGCGAATGCGGAAAAGTAATTCAACGGATGTTTGTATTTGTTTGGGCTTCCTGACTAATTTAGGTGAATTTCATGAATATTGCGTGACACGCGCTTTGGCCACGCTGGACGTGCGTGCAATCTGACGGCTTTGCCCTACTCGGTTCTTTACGCGGAGCGCCGGTTTTTGGGCGCGGCGTCTAATTGATTGCGCGAGTTAATTTGATGTAAGGAAGGAGATTAGGCGCGGCAAGCAGGGCTGCTTAGGACAGGATCTGGTAATGCGCGTCGTGGATCAGACAGTCGTTGCCATTGATTGGCAGCATGTCTTGGGGACAAGCGGAGAAGGCCACTACGCAGTCCATTTCCGCACGGAAACTCACGCTGTCGCCCGCCTGGCCCACCGGTGCTGCAAAAGACAGTGCGTTACCGTTTTGAATCGGGATATTCATAAATAAATTAAAAGGCGCCGGATGCACCACCCGTGTAAGACCTATGTGGGCCAACGCGTGTCCCAGGTTGTCGGTGCAGTTGTCATGAAATCCTTTGGCGCCCAGTTGCTCGTAGCGGTAGCGGTCGCAGGAGGCGATCAGCGTGTCATGCACGCCGGGTGATGTGTCTTCTACCATGGTCAAAATCACGCGCCGCTGGTTGGTGTACAGGCTGTCACCCACCTGCGGAGTGATTTTGCACAGCATGCCACGCGTGTGCTCCATGGACATGCATTCGCCTAGGTCCGGATCGTTAAAGGCCCAAAAGTCCACGACCTGTGAACCGTGGGTATTGATAACTCGCAGTATCTGGCCGGCCTTCATAGGGGCCGCGCTGCCCTTGCGAGCGGGAATGAGTTGAATGGTTTCTGCGTGGGCCATGTGGGAATCCAATGGAAAAAAGTCAGTACATCAATATGCGTTTGCGCTGTCAATGGTTTTGCATTAAGTGCAGTGCCATCGCATGGTAGGCCGGGATGGAGTGTGGGTCTATGCCCAAATTGCCTGCGATATGGTGCGAGCCGTAGCGCGCGATGACCATCTCGGCTTTTGGGTCGATATAGAGGGCCTGGCCGTGAATTCCGCGTGCCATGTAAGCGCCATGCGGGTTGTGCGACACCCACCACATGCTGCGATAGCTCCAGCCCGGCAGGGTGTGGTAATTGGCATGCGCAAATTTTTCAGGGCTTGCGCCGCGACGAATGTTATGCACTACTTCGGATGGAATGACTTGCGCGCCCTGGGCGCACCCATCATGGCGCATTAATTCGCCAAAGCGCGCCAGATCGCGCAAGGTGGTGTTGAGTCCGGCGCCCGCAAACTCGGTGCCTGCAGAGTCCACGGTGATGTAGGCGTCTTGCTCCATGCCCAAGCGGGACCAGATGGCTTGCGACAAATAGTCCGCCAGGGACAGGCCGGTAATGCGGCGGATGATCCAGCCCAGGGTATCGGTATTAATGGTTTTGTAAGAAAAACCAGTGTCGTGCGCGCCTGCTTTTTTGACGGTTTGCAAGTAGGCGTAAAAATTATCTGGTCCGCTATACCCTTCGGGGCGCACCAAGAATCCACCGGCCCGGGCATGGTGCCAGATATCGGCATGCGCGTCGGTGTAGTCCTCGCTGTATTGCAAGCTGGTCGTCATATCCATGACCTGGCGCACGGTGGCGTCGCCGAAGGCACTAGCGGCCAGTTCAGGTACGTAATGCGTGACCAAGGCGGTTTCTTCGAGCTTGCCTTCGTGTACCAGGCATGCGGCTAAGGTGCCGAAAAAAGACTTGGTGACGGAAAATGCAATATGCGGCGTATCGGGATCAAGCGCACCGAGGTAGCGCTCATAGACCAGCTTGCCTTGGTGCAGTACCACAATGCCATCGGTGTAATTGGTCATCAAAGATTGGTCCCAGCGCATCGGGCTGGTGGCGCCGATAGGCTGAAAAAGCACGGCATCCAGATCTGCACGATCTGCCCGTACCAAGGGCGCCACCGGTCCGTGTCCGCGTGAGACGACTTTGGTGGGCACCAGGCTGCGGTAATTGCTATTGGCCCAGCGGTTTTGCGGAAAGCGAAGCATGCTGCCGTCTTCAAAGCGCACCCGCTTTTCCAGGGGTGGCGGGGTACCCACCATCCAGGCCATGTGGCGGGGGTCGCTTTGGACTGCATCCAGGGGCGGCGTGATGGAATGCGCAGAGCTTGCCATAGTCATTTCTTTAAACAGGTCTCGAAAAATAGAGGCCAGCGCCTGTTGCCGGCCCGGTTGCTGATGCACTTTAGCGGCTTATTCTTTGCTTTCGCAGGGGAATTTACTAGGGTAAACACTATTCGCCGCCCGCAAAGCTACGTATGTTTGCGATTAACTGTCCAAGAAATACGCAAGTTTTCCTCAAGCGGTACACAATGCCAAAGTCAAGGTACGCGGGAATGCACATAGCCTGGCATGCCCTGGTCACGAGTCAAGCTATTTGAATAAAGGCTAAGCCCATGAACTTCAATCCCTTCGCACCGGCGCACAAGCTGGCCGCTGCCATCCGTCAGCAAAAAATCGGCAGCCTAGAGTTGCTCAATGCTTATCTTCAACGCGTCGAGCGCTTCAACCCGGCGCTCAATGCCATCGTTGTGCTCGACATCGAGCGCGCTAAAAAGCAAGCGCGCGCCGCCGACCGCATGACGCTGCGCGGCGAAAGCAGCGGTCCCTTGCACGGTCTGCCCATGACCATCAAGGAGTCGTTTGACATGAGCGGCTTGCCCAGCACCTGGGGTAGGGTGGAAATGAAGCAGTACCTTCCCGCCGCAGATGCGGACGCTGTCAAGCGTTACCGCGCGGCCGGCGCGGTCATCTTTGGAAAGACCAATGTGCCCACCATGCTGGCCGACTGGCAGACCTTCAATCCGGTCTACGGCACCACCAACAACCCGTGGAATGTGTCGCGGGTGCCCGGTGGGTCATCCGGTGGTTCGGCAGCGGCGCTGGCCGCTGGGTTGACCGCGCTGGATACAGGCAGCGACATAGGCGCGTCCATCCGCGACCCGGCGCATTACTGCGGTGTCTATGGTCACAAATCCACTTTTGGTTTGTGCTCTATGCAAGGCCATGCGTTGCCCACTTTTTTGTCGCCCGATGACCTTTGCGTGGCGGGACCACTGGCCCGCAGTGCACGCGATCTGGAAATCGCGCTGGGCATCATGGCCGGTGGCGACGATGTGCATGCGCGCGGCTGGCGCGTCCATTTAAAAAAGCCGGTGAAGAAGCACTGGAAAGAATTCAGGGTGGCGGTGCTGAAAACCGCAGCCACCGCTCCGGTGGATGTGGCGGTGCAAAACCGCATGCAAGCCGTGGCCGATTTCTTAGGTAAAGCCGGTGCTAAGGTGAGCGACAGCGCCAGGCCGGACATCGATTTGCATGAGGCGCACAAGACTTTTATTCTGCTGTTGCGCGCCGCGACAGCACGCAATCTGTCGCCAAAGCAGTTTCGCGGCGTACAAGAACGTGCAGCCGCACTGGACCCTAAGCGCGACGACTATGAGGCCTGGATGCTGCGAGGGTGTGCCTTATCGCACTACGAATGGCTGCTTTTGAACGAGCAGCGCTATCGCATGCAATTGCAGTGGGAGGTATTCTTCAAAGACTTCGATTTCTTGTTGTGCCCGACTGCCACAACCACGGCGTTTGCCCACAACCAGAAGGGCGAACGCTGGGAACGCATGATCGATGTAAACGGCAAACCGCAACCGACCACCACGCAATTGTTCTGGGCCGGTTATTCGGGTATGGCTTATTTACCTTCGACAGTCGCCCCGGCAGGTTTGACCCAAGCAGGGCTGCCCTGCGGCGTGCAAATCATCGGCCCACACTACGGCGACCTGTTATGCATAGACATGGCCAAACGGCTGGAAAAAGAATTTGCCGCCTTTCAAGTGCCGCCAGGCTTTGACTAAATAGGGTGGTCGCTCCATTATTCAGATCAAAAAGGGAGATAGGGCGGGGTATCAAAGTACTAAACTGCAAGTAGTTTGATACTTTCAAAATGAAAACTATCGCCATTTTCATACATCACCCCACCTGCTCGACCGATTCGGTCAACGGGTTAATAGCCGCTTTGTCGCCGCTGGCACGTCTTAAGTTGTTCACCCGGCATAAGGTGGTCGCCGGATTTTTTGACGATGTGGATCTGGTGGTATTTCCCGGTGGCGATGGGGAGGCGACGGTATTTCGCAGCCTGCTCAAACTCAATATGCCCGATGTGCGCGCCTTTATGCTGCGTGGCGGCAAGTACCTAGGTATCTGCATGGGCGCTTATTGGGCCGATGCCTATTATTTCAATTTACTCAAAAGCACACGCTGTGTGCAGTACATCAAACGCCCCCGAGCTGACATACGTGCTTCCTATGGCACCACCGCCCCAATCCAATGGCGCGGCCAGGCGCAGCGCATGTATTTTTATGACGGCCCTACCTTTGTGAACGGTCAGTTTGAAACCGTGGCCACCTATGCCAACGGCGACCCTATGGCCATAGTGCAAGGCGCCGTGGGCTTGGTGGGCTGCCATCTGGAGAGTCAGGCACAGTGGTACACCAAAAAATATATGCAACCCCAATGGCATGAAAACAAGCACCATGTTTTACTGGCGCAGTTTGTGGCGGACTATTTGCTGCACTCCCGGCAAATACCTTTGTTTTAGGGCTGGTTCTTAGTTCCGCTATGCGGCCAGAGTTGGCGCCTTAACGCCGCGCCTGTTGCCTAAACTTATCTTGCGTTTAATCGGCGCTGGCGCCTAGAGACTGTGCGCAATAAATCTCATCCCAATGGGGACTAATTTATCGCAGCGTCTTCAGTCTTTTTTGTTTGGCACGCCCATTTCGCGACGCAAATATTTTTCCCAATTAAGCGAAATTTCTTGAACTAGCTATAGCCGCACAAATTCAATTAGTTTTTTCACTTCGTTGTGCCAAGATGGAGCGCATCGTTTGCAAAACTTTGCTGCCGCCCACTTTCCTTTGGCGCATCATGGCGTCTTTGGCTTTGACGACGGTACCCTTTGCGCTGAGCACTACGACGTCTTGAACCGGCATACCAGTGGCGCGCTCGCATACTGTACTACGAGGCCCGCCCTTAGGAGGCCACCAACGGTCTGCCCACTGGCCCATAAAAACTAACAGTGGAAAAAGTTACAAGCCCTTAGCCGTGAGTTTGTATTCAACTGCGCGTTTATCGCCGGCGACTTCGCGGCGATAAAGGATTTCGGCATCGGTTAATGCCTTTAACCGACCTGCCAGCACCTTGCTCGAGACGCCAAGGTGCGTATAAAAGTCATCAAAGCGCTTCATTCCGTTGAATGCATTTCGAAGGATAACCATGACCCATTTGTCAGCCAAGTGTTCGGCGGCAAGCGTCAGGCTGCAATCCAGCTCTGCGAAAGATTGTCTTGTCATAAACAGTGTTTGATGTTTTTACGTAGTGCGATAGTTTAGTAATTGTCTTTTACCCCGTGTCAGCTAAGTGTTATCCCTAGGCAGTGAATTCTTTTTTGCTTTATTTAAAAAGTAATTTAATATGAATCAGCTTGGCGTTATTTAAGTGGCCCTGCAGGACGCGGCTTAGACGAGCTAAAAGCATCTTCTACAGAACCCATTTCAAGGAAAACCTATGTCCCATACAGTGATAGCTGAATTCCCCTGTACACCAGGAAAGGGTTCGGAGTTTTTATCTCTGTTACTCCCAGCGCTTACCGAAACCTGAGCTTTTGCTGGTTGCCATTTGGTAGAAACCTACGTGGACCAAGACAACCCCGACTTGATCGTATTATGGGAAAAATGGGAGGATCGTAGCAAGCAAGAGGCCTATATGGCGTGGCGTGTTGAAACTGGGATGCTGGGCCTGATCGGGCCATTCCTTGGCGGTGCGCCTAGGTTCCTGCATCTAACATCGGGTTTTTCATAACGGTCTATTGGATTACTCCCTCACATACCCGCATTGTTGGATCGCCTTTATTGCGCATTTGCACGCAAGATGAAGCGTTGTATTTTTCCACTGGGTGTCTTGGGCAGTGACATAACGAAATCGATTTCCCTGGGGTAGGCATGTGTCGATAAGCGTTGACGCACCAATTGTTGTATCTCGGCTTTCAGGTCTTCCGTTCCGTCCACACCGGCCTTCAGCACAATGACGGCTTTGACGATTTCAGTGCGAACGGGATCGGGTTTGCCAATGACCGCCACTTCAGCTACGGCGGGATGCTCCATCACCACACTTTCGACATCGAAGGGGCCGATGCGATAGCCTGCGGAAGTGATGATGTCGTCATTGCGCCCCACAAAGAAGAAATAGCCGTCCTCATCACGCATCATGGTGTCGCCAGTGATGTACCAGTTGCCTCGCACATTAGGGCTCTGGGCTTGCCAATAGCCAGTAAAGGTATAAAGCGGCGATTGCGCAATATTCACCGCCAACACGCCCGGCGTATTGGCCACTTGCTCGGCTAGATCATCGTTAAGTATGGCTAAGCTGAGGCCGGGCATTGGCAGGCCCGCCGCCCCAGGTTTGATGGCATGCGCCAAGGCATGGTGGTTATTTATCATCATGGCTACTTCTGTTTGACCGTAATGATCGCAAAGGGGGCAATGTAAAACGCGCTCCGCCCAGCGAATCACTTCAGGATTAAGTGGCTCACCTGCGCTAGAGGCTACTCGCAGTTGATGTGCAATGGGAGCCATCACATCATCGCCTGCAGCCATCAACATCCGATACGCAGTAGGTGCTGCGGCTAGGTTCGTAATCTTGCGATCTTGCATGATGCGCAGTGTCGAGTCGACGGTGAATCCACCTTCATAAAAAGTCGTCGTGTGGCCAAGTAAAAGCGGGCCCAGGACGGCGTAAAGCATGCCGTAGGCCCATCCGGGATCGGCCACATTCCAGTAGGCATCTTGCTTTTGCAGATCGACCGCATCCCGCATATACGAGGCCACTGGAAGTAACAAGGACAGGGGATAGCGCACGCCCTTGGGCTTGCCGGTCGTACCGGAGGTAAAAAGCATGATGAAGGGGTCGGTGCCTTTGAGCGCAACGGGCACAAACTCGGCTGCTTGCTCGGCCAGCATTTTTGCAAAGGTTTCGCCAACGACCAATGTGGGTGGGCCATTGGGCACTTCGTCCAATTTGGGCCGATTACTTGCATCTGTGATGATCAGTTTTGCTTGACTTCCACCTTGTGCTGTGACGCGGCTTTCGACTGCCGCAGGGCCAAAGGCGGTGAACAATGGCTGATAAATCGCGCCAACGCGCCAAGTGCCAAGCACCACCGTAAACAGATCTGGAATACGGGGTAGTAGGCCTGCAACTACGTCCCCGGCGCCAATGCCATGGCTGCGAAGGTAATTGGCAAAGCGTGCGCTGTCATCGCACATTTGTGAAAAGCTGACGGTCTTGCGAGCACCTGAAGTGCCATACCACTCCAGGGCGATGGCCCCATCCACAGCCCACCGGTCACAACATTCTGTGCAGGCGTTTAGCCCCGTGGAAAGAGATCCATAGAGGACTGATTCCTCCAGTTCAGTGACTGAGAAATTTTGGACCGCTTCAAGATAATCGCGCATGTCGTGTTCCTTGCCCTTTAAGAGTAAGTAATTCCTGCGTAGGCCGCAGCGACCATTTAGCCTGGGCGCTCAGCCTTATTGGCACAGCGCAATTGGCGGTCACGGTCCCCCATGCATTATGGGGGTGCATGGCCCGCGAGAGCAATGGCGGGCGCTGCTTATCTCGCTGCTAATGGTTAGATAAGCGCTCGATTGGCTAGGAGTGGGGTATTGGCGCTTGAAAAACCACTGTCAAAGTCGGTCGGAACGTTTTCCTGCAGGGCAGTTGCGCGGTGCCGATGAATTCTGCCGGAGGGGGCAAGGCACCAAGCCTAGCTGCGTTGATTGACATGTATCAATATTTTTGAACCCATAGAGGACTAGCCTGCGGTTGCGCACGGGCCATCGGCTGGGATGTGCGAGCTCGCATTAATTTTTTCAAAAAAACGAAGCACTGAGGCTAAGAGAGATCGAATGAAATGATTGCATTGACTCAATTTGCAGCCTATGCGGATGTACCCATATTCGTTTGCGATCTAAGCCCCTTGCATGAACAGCTTCGGCTGGCGCGAGAAGGGATTGAAGAGTTGCGTCTCACGCACCCTGAGTCGCCACTGTCGAATGTAAAGGCTGAATATATGACGCCTTGGCGAAGCCACTTGCTGACGGCTAAATTCCAGCCTCTGATCCAAGTAGTACTGCAGATAGGCAAAGAGGCCGGAAAGTTGCTGAGCCCCACATCTGAAAAGCCGATCCCTGAAATGCTGATTAGCGAATGCTGGGGAATCATTTACGAAAAATCGAGCTATACCCAGCCACACAACCATTTCCCCTCCGACTTGGCATGCGCCATTTATCT
>CANJXV010000066.1 GCA_947478935.1 Comamonadaceae bacterium | reverse complement strand
CAGTACCGCTTGGAGGGCGACCGGCTGGTCTGGCAAGCCGATGTCCGCGTAGATGCCGAATGCCCCATCAACCTGGTGCAGCACAGTTACTGGAACCTTGATGGCGCGGCCACCATCGACCAGCATGTGTTGCAAGTGGACGCAGACCGCTACCACCCGGTGGATGCGCAAGAGCTGCCTTTGCCAGCGGCGCCCGTGGACGCTAGCTGTTTTGATTTCCGCGCAGGCGCGAACCTTGCGCCTGCTTGTGTGCCGCATCTGGATGCCGCTTTGGTATTGCGTAGCGCTGCCGGGGCATTGCGCCCAGTGGCCCGAGTGCAAGCCGGTGGGCTGGCACTGCAGGTCAGCACCGACCGGCCTTTGCTGCACTTGTATGCCAGCGCGGGTTTGCGCCCAAGCAGCTCGGCTTTGGGCGTGCCCCATAGCCCCGGCGCCGGCCTGTGTTTGGAAACCGAAGACATGCCCAACGGCCCGGCCTGGGGCAGCGATGTGTGGTACGGCCCGCAGCGCGATTACCGCCACAGCCTGGCCCTGGATTTTTCTTTCACGTCTTAGACAAGGAGTCATGCCTTGAACGCACCCGAATTTGACAGCCGCAGTTTTTTGAGCGGGCACATTGACAAAACCTTGGCCTTTTACGAGCCGAATGCCCTAGACCCGCAAGGTGGTTTTTTCCATTATTTTCTGGACGATGGCACGGTGTACGAACGCTCGCACCGCCATCTAGTGAGCGCCACGCGCTTTGTATTTAACTGGTCCATGGCCTACCACCACACCGGCCGCGCGCACTACTTGGATTGGACGCGCCATGCGCTGGCGCACTTGCAAAGCTTTCGCCTGCCCAGCGGTTTGTATGGCTGGACGCTGGAGGCGGGCCGCTTGCAAGACGCGACCGCCATGGCTTACGGGCAAGCCTTTGTGCTGCTGGCGCACAGCCACGCATTTCGGGTCGGCGCCTGCTCGCGCGAGGCGGTGGGCCAGGCCTTTGACCAGATGAACGCGGCGTTTTTTCAGGAAGATTCGCGCGCCTATGCCGATGAGATCACCCCCGAAGGCGTACTGATCGATTACCGAGGCCAGAACGCCAATATGCATATGTGCGAGGCCTGTTTAACGGCTTTTGAATTCACCGGCGAGCTGCGCTACTGGGACCGCGCGGTGTTGCTGATAGAGCGCTTTGCGTTTGAGCTGGCCGCGCTGTCGCATGGACTGGTGTGGGAGCATTACCGCCAGGACTGGTCGCTCGATTGGGACTACAACCGTGACAACCCTGGCAATATTTTCAAGCCCTGGGGTTTTCAGACCGGCCACCAAACCGAGTGGGCCAAGCTGCTGATGATCGCCTGGCAGCACCAGTCCAACCCCCGCTGGCTGCAACGCGCAGAAGCGCTGCAAAGCGCCGCCTACCTACACGGCTGGGACGCGCAACACGGCGGCCTGGTCTATGGCTTTGACCCGGATTTCAAACACTGCGACAGCGATAAATATTTCTGGGTGCAGGCCGAGTCCTTCGCCGCTGCCTGGCGCCTGTGGCGCGCTACCGGCAAGCAAGCGTATCTGGACCAATACACCCGCATCTGGCAATGGAGCTGGCAACACATGGTGGACCACCGCTACGGTGCCTGGTTCCGCATCCTGTCCGCCGACGGGAGCAAGCTAGAAAACACCAAGTCCCCCGCCGGTAAAACCGACTACCACACCATGGGCGCCTGCTGGGATGTGATGCAGGCGGGTGGTTTGCGGGATTGAGCTACAAGCCTCGTAGGTTTCGCACGCAGGCCTAACTTGCAGGTTTGATGCGATGCATCTGTATCGTTTTAAAACGATTAATCGCCTGCTTTTTGGAGCAAGAGCCAGCCGCTGATCAGTGGCCTAGTTTCGTGTTGTCAACACATGGCCCAGGACACCTTAAGTCCGTTTACACAAAATTCAATACATCCACGGCTTCGGGCAGAACTTGCTGCTTACTACTAATTTCCTAACAACGCATCCACATCCGCCACCGCCATCTGCCGCCCGGTATGGGCGCTTTCCAGCACTGCCAGGGCCACTGCCAGGGATTTGGCCCCGGCCACGCCATCGGCCATTTCGTGCGGCTCGCCCCGGATGGCGCGGTGCATTTCCTGCAGACACACTTCATACAAATTGGCGCGTTGCACCGGCAGCACTTCGCTGCCGCGCTCGCTATTGAGCACCAAGTCGCCGCTGGGTTGCTGGCTCATCATGCCGTTGCCGTGCAGGCTGGCGCGGGTGCCGTGCAGCTCTAGGCCGGTGGCCGCGTAGGGCGTGTTAAAGCCCTGGTGGCTGGACGCGGTGATGCCGCTGGCAAAGCGCCAGACGGACATGGCGTTGTCCTCCAGGCCCTGGGCCATACCGCTGTTGGACACCATGGCGCAGACTTCCACCGGGTATTCGCCCAGCAAAAAGGCTAATGAATCTGCGTTATGCACCACGATGTCCAGCACCACACCGCCGCCTGCGGCGGGATTGTCCAGCCGCCAGCCTTGCAGATGCGCGGGTAAATACACCGAGTGCTGCATGCGCGCCGCCACGACCTTGCCCAGCGTACCGGCGCGCAGGTGTTCGCGCATGGTGCGGTGCGGGCCGTTGTGGCGCAAATGGTGGTTGGTGCCCATGACCACGCCAGCACTGCGGCAAGCCCGCACCATGCGGATGGCAGCGTCCAGGCTGGTGGCCAGGGGTTTTTCGCAAAGCACGTGGCAGCCTTGGGCGGCTGCAAACAGGGTGGATGCCTCGTGTTTTTCATTGGTGCTGGAGATATACACGGCGTCCACGCCCAGGGCGGGGTAGGCTTTTTCATCCGTCAGGGCGTGGGGTATACCGTGCTGGGCGGCAAAGTCTTTAGCGCGTTGCAGGTCGCCTGAGACCACCGCCACCACCTCGTCACCCACCGCCCGGATGGCGCCGACCATCCACTCGCCAGCAATCGTACTGGCACCAACCAAAACCCAGCGCATAGTGTTTCTCCTAGTAGAAAAGGTTCATGATAACGTTTACATTCTGGTTTGTACCCCATGAAAACCCCTAAAGTCACCACCCAAACCATTGCCCAGGCCACGGGTTTGTCGCTCGCCACGGTGTCGCGTGCGCTGGCTGGCAGCCCTCAGGTGTTACCAGCCACTCGGGCGCGGGTGCTGGAGGCCGCCAAGGCCCTGAACTTTGTTCGCGATCGTGCGGCGGTGCGCCTCAAGACCGGCAAAACCCAGGTGCTGGCTTTTTTGGTCAACCGCTCGGATGCCAACCAACCGGCCTTTAAGGATTTGATGTTGGGTATTAGCGACGCCTTGCAGGAAACGGATTACCACCTCATCGTCATGCCCGAAGGCACCGACGGCAATGGCATGAAGGCCTTGCGCTATGTGGTGGAAAACAAACTCGCCGACGGCGTGGTGATTACCCACACCTTGCCCGACGATGCGCGGGTGCGCTATTTGCAGCAAGCGCCCCTGCCTTTTGTAACCCATGGCCGCACCCGCATTACGCCCGAGCATGCTTATGTCGATTTCGCCAACGAGCGCTATGCCTTTGACGCCGTGCAGGCCCTGCACGCCCAAGGACGACGGCGCTTGGCGATTTTGCTGCCCGAAGCCGGTGGCACTTTTTGGGGCTATTTGGCCAGCGGCTTTAGCGAGGCTTGCGCGTCCTTGGGCCTAGAAGGCGTGGTGATTCAGGACATAGACCTCGACCAAAGCCCAGAAAAAATTTACCAATGGACACGCACGCATGCACGCAGTTTTGACGGCCTGGTGCTGACGCGCGAGGCACCCGTGATTGCGCTAACCACGGCGGTACTCGATGCCGGTTTGCGCCTGCGCCAGGACCTGGACTTGGTGGTCAAGTACAGCAGCCACTTGCCCCGCTATGTACGCCAGCCTTTGCTGGGCTGCTTTGAAGATATTTATCTGACCGGCACATCACTGGGCATCAGTCTTTTAAACCAGATGAGCGCCCCTGGCGCCACACCGCAGCACATACTTTTTCAGCCGCCACCCATCGAAAGTTTGTATGACCCCGACCCCCGTTGACGCCCAAGACCCCAACGCCCCCCACCTGGAAACTATCCGCCAGACCAAGCGCGCATTGCGCGCCGCCATGCCGGATTTGAGGGAGCGATTTGCCACCTTAACGGCGCACATCGAGTCGCAAGTCCAGGTGATTGAGGCCGAACGCGCTGCCGGTATTTCACCCGTGCCCACGATCAACGCCGCAGACTTGGATAGCCTGGACAGCGCCACCTTAGACCGCGTGCGCCAACGCGGTTGCGTGGTGGTGCGCGGTGTTTTCGGGCGGGACCGCGTGCAGGCCTGGAATACGGAATTGGCTGATTACCTGGACCGCAATAAGTATCTGGAAAAAGAGGTGAGTAAGCGCGGTATCGACAAGTACTTCAGCGGCTTGGCGAGCGGTCGCCCGCAAATTTTTGGTGTCTATTGGTCGCGCCCGCAAATGGATGCGCGCCAGTCCCCCGAGCTGGCGCGCGTGCGCCGCTGGCTCAATCGCTTGTGGGAGTTTGAGCACGCGGGCAAGCAGGTCTTCAACCCCGATCTGGAGTGCACATACTCGGACCGCGTTCGTCAGCGCCAGCCTGGAGACAAAACTTTAGGCTTGTCGCCGCATACCGATGGTGGCTCGATCGAGCGCTGGATAGACCCCGGTTACCAGCAGGTTTATCGCCATGTGTTCGGCGGCGATGTGCGCCAGTACAACGCGTTTGACGCCGCATTCCGCACTGAGACGCACGAGATTCCTTCGCCGGCTGTGTGCCGAATGTTCCGCACCTTCCAAGGCTGGACGGCGCTCACCGCCCAAGGCCCGGGCGACGGTACTTTGCGCGTGGCGCCCATTGCAGACGCTATGGCCTGGGTGCTGCTACGCGCCTTGCAAGACGACGTGCCCGAAGACAGCTTGTGCGGCGCCCGCGCCGGGCGCGCGCTAGGGGTGAATGCCGAGTTTCACAGCCTGATACTGCGCGCCTACGGCCCCATCCCTAAAGTGGAGCAGGGCGATACCGTGTGGTGGCACCCCGATGTAATCCATGGCGTGGAAGACGAACACTTAGGCAGCGGTTCCAGCAATGTGATGTACATCGGCGCCGCGCCCGACTGCGAGAAAAACCGAATCTTTCAGGCGCTGCAAAAGCCGGCCTTTGAAGCCGGTTTGTCCTCGCCAGACTTTGCGCCCGAAAACTACGAAGTGGACTTCAGTGGCCGCGCCACACCGGCCGATTTGTCACCGCTAGGTTTGCGTCAAATGGGCTTTGCCGGCTGAATTGGATACCTATTGCCGGGCTGCCAACAGCCCGGCGCTTTGCGACCTAGTTCAAACGCTCGCCGCTTTGGGCGTCAAACACATGAATTTTGTGGGTGGCCACGGTCATGCGCAACGCATCGCCCGGCACGTAGCTGGCGGCACCAGCCATGCGCAAAGTGCATTCACCCATGGCAGAGCGCACCAGCACATAGCTTTCGGCACCGGTGGGCTCCACCAGGGTCACGTTCCCTTGCAAGGTGCCGGCCTCGCTGACCACCATGTCTTCTGGTCGGATGCCGATGCGCACACGCCGCCCGGCCAAGTCGGGTAAGAACAAGCCGCTGCTGTCCTGCCCCAGGTAAATCTGTCCGTCGCTACCGACTTCGCTATCGCTCCAATTGATGGCGGGCGATCCGATGAACTCGGCAACAAAGGTATTAGCCGGTCGCTCGTACAACTCCATGGGCGTGGCCAGTTGCTGAATGCGCCCGTCTTTGAGCACCGCAATGCGCGTGCCCAGCGTCATGGCTTCCACTTGGTCATGGGTCACGTAAATCGTCGTGACGCCGGTGGCCATGTGCAATTTCTTCAGCTCAGCGCGCATGTCCACGCGCAGCTTGGCGTCCAGATTGGATAGCGGCTCGTCAAACAAAAACAAAGACGGCCTGCGCGCTAGGGCGCGGCCAATGGCGACGCGCTGGCGTTGCCCGCCCGATAGTTGGCGCGGCTTGCGTTGCAGCAAGTGGCCAATTTGTAAAAGCGAAGCTACTTCATCGACGGCCGAATTGCGCTCGGCTACTGGGACTTTGCGCATCTCCAAAGGAAAGGCGATGTTTTCTGCCACCGTCATATTCGGGTAGAGCGCATAGCTTTGGAACACCATGGCAATGTCGCGCGTGTCAGGCGCTTCCCTGGTGATGTCCCGCGTGTCCAGGTGGAGGCTTCCGGTGCTGGGTTCTTCCAAACCCGCCACGATGTTCATCAGCGTACTTTTGCCGCAGCCCGAGGGGCCGACCAATACCAAAAACTCGCCATCGGCCAGGTCCAGGTCGATGTTTTGAAGCACCGTGGTGCTGCCAAAGCTTTTGGAAATATCTTTTATCGTGAGCGTTGCCATACCAATCCTTACCCCTTGACGGAGCCTGCCATGAGGCCCCGTACAAAATATTTACCCGATACCACATACACCGCCAGTGTGGGCAGCGCAGCGATAAAGGCGCCAGCGAAATGCACGTTGTATTCCTTCACCCCAGTCGAGCTACTTACCAGGTTGTTCAGTGCCACCGTCAGCGGGTACGACGAAAAATCGCTAAAGGACGCACCGAATAAAAAGTCGTTCCAAATATTGGTGAACTGCCAGATCACGTTGACCACGATGATGGGCAAGCTGTTGGGCAGCAGCAAACGCCAGTACAGCACGAAAAATCCAGCGCCATCCATGCGCGCAGACTTCACCAGTTCATGCGGGAAAGCGGTGTAAAAGTTACGGAAAAACAAGGTGCCAAAGCCGATGCCATACACCGTGTGCACCAGTATCAGCCCCTTAACCGTGCCAGCCAGACCTAGTTCGCCCAATAACTTGGCCATGGGGATGAGCACGATTTGAAAAGGGATGAACACCGAAAACAAAAGCGCGCCAAACATCAGCGTGGCGCCGCGCATCTTGAACTGTGTCAGCACATAGCCGTTGAGCGAGCCGATCAGCGTAGAAAAAAGCACCGCCGGAATCACCATCAAAAACGAGTTCATGAAATACGGCCGCAAGCCGGTGGGCTGCACGCCGATTTGCGCTTTGCTCCAGGCTTGTAGCCAGGGCTCGATGGTGGCGTTCAGCGGCAGGCTAATGAGGTTGCCGCCGCGGATTTCGTCCAGCGGTTTGATGGAGTTGACCACCATCACATAAATCGGCAGCAAAAACACCAGCGCCAAAAAGGCCAGCACTACATAGAGCAGCACGCGCTGTACAAGGTCGGCTGTGCTGCGATTCATGATTGCGCCTTTTCCCGTAGTTCGCTGCGCACGTAGGGGATCACCACAATGCTCACCGCAATCAGCATCAAGACCGCGCTGGCAGCGCCCAGCGCCATTTCATTGCGGGTAAAGGTGTATTGATAGACAAACACCGAAGGCAGCCAGGTGGCCCGGCCCGGCCCGCCACCGGTCAGGGCGATCACCAGGTCATAGCTCTTGATGGCCATGTGCGCCAGTATCACGAAAGAAGAGATAAAGCTCGGTCCCAGCTGCGGGATCACGATGCGCCAATACATATTCCATCCCTTGGCGCCATCGACGCGGGCGGCGTTCATCACTTCGGTATCCACCCCTCGCAAACCGGCCAGAAACAAGGCCATTACAAAGCCCGAGGTTTGCCACACAGCGGCGATGACGACGCAGTAAATCGCCATATCTCCGTCTTTGATCCAGTCGAATACAAAGTCCGGAAAGCCCATCAAATGCACGGTACGCTCAAAGCCGATGCTGGGGTCCAAAATCCATTTCCATGCGGTGCCGGTCACGATAAAGGACAGCGCCATGGGGTAGAGAAAAATCGAACGGAAGGCGGTTTCGCCGCGAATCTTCTGGTCGATCAAAATCGCCATCAACATGCCCAACAATAAGCTCAGGCCAATGTACAACACGGCGAACACGCCCAGGTTTTTCGCCGATAGCGCAAAAGTGCTCAGGCGAAATAGGCGGTGATAGGGTATTTCTTCTGCCAACTCGAACTGCGGCATTAGCGTCGAGGTGGTAAACGAGAGATAAATCGTAAAGGCGATGAAGCCATACACACATGCGCCGACCAGAACCAAGCTGGGTGTCAGGGTGAGCGCGGGTAACCAGCGATTTTTCATAGCTTAAAAAACAGGGGAGGGGCAAGCCCCTCCCCTTATTTGCAATGCACCTACAGGCGCTTTACTCGGCGGCTGCGACCATGGCCTTCACGGCAGCGGCGCTGTCCAGCTTGCCGTTGAAGTGTTGGGTGATCACGTCATAAAAACCGTTCTTGACCGAAGCAGGTACGGCGTGGCCATGGGCCATGGAGCCTACTAAAGTGCCTTTGGAATTGGCTTCTGCCAAGTCTTTCATGCCCTTTTTACCGCAATCGTCAAAAGCTTTGTCCGACACGTCGGTACGTGCAGGCACCGAGCCTTTGACCACATTGAACGCGCTCTGGAACGAGGGATTCATGATGGCGCTGGCCAACTTGGTTTGTGCGGCTTGTGAACCAGCGCCCACTTTGAACATGCCAAACTGGTCGGCGTTAAAGGACACCATACCCTGGGTGCCTGGAACGCGGAAGCACAGGAAGTCTTTGCCCGGTACTTTTTTCGCGTTCAAGAACTCGCCCTTGGCCCAGTCACCCATGATTTGGAAACCGGCTTTGCCTTCGATGACCATGGCCGACGCCAGGTTCCAATCGCGGTTGGAAAAGTCTTTGTCCACATACTTGCGCAGGGCAGCCATACGGTCAAAGGACTTTTTCATGGTGTCCGAACCCAGCGCGGCTTTATCTTTGTTGATAAAGGCTTTGCGGTAGAAATCGACACCGCCGGTGGCCAGCACTACGCCGTCAAACACGGTGGCTTCCTGCCAGGCTTGGCCGCCATGTGCCAGGCCAACAAAACCGGCTTTTTGCACTTTATCCAGAGCAGCGAGGAAACCGTCGAAGTCGGTGGGCATCGTGGTTACACCCGCTTTTTCTAACACCGCTTTGTTAGCCCAGACCCAGTTGGTGGAGTGGATATTGACCGGAGCTGCAACCCATTTACCTTGGTATTTGGAGAATTGCTGCAATGCCAAGGGCACGGTTTTGTCCCAGTTTTCTTTTTGTGCTAGGGCATTGAGGTCACCCAGCGCGCCTTGCTTGGCCCAGTCCTGGATGTCAAAGCCGAGCATTTGCACCGAAGTAGGCGGGTTGCCGGCGGTCACGCGGGCGCGCAGTGCGGTCATAGCAGCTTCGCCGCCACCACCAGCTACAGGCATGTCATTCCATTTGACGCCTTGGCCTTCCAAGTCTTTCTTCAGAACACCCAGAGCAGCAGCTTCGCCACCCGATGTCCACCAATGCAGGACCTCTACAGATTCCTGTGCCAAAACCGGCGAAGCAAGCGCAATGCTCACCAGACCAGCAACAAACGTACGCTTCATGGTTTTCTCCTAGTTAATGCTCAACCAGTAGTGTTGATGCAGCAACGATGATAACGTTTACATCTCCGGCTAAGCCTACGGATTTTCCCCTAGGCGACAAGTAAAAAAAGTGCGTTGATAGACCTAAATTCTGGCAAACGGGTGGATGACGCCCTATAAAGCGCCCCTAAACTTGCAACCGAAAATCTGGAGCAGCGGCTAGCTAGCGGCACAGGCAAATACCACAACAAGTTCTAAAGCCTCAAGATACCCAGAATCAATGTCGACCTAATTCCTGCGTTGGGCAACAGGCTAATCACCAAAATTGGCCGGGCGGCATTAGAGCATTTGGACGGTGAGCGCACCAAGCCTATGCGTCAAAAGCCCTCCCACAGCGCGCTGCGCAGCCAACACGATGCACACTCATCGGCGCGGTATACGGCCCGCGCGAATGCTTCTTCAGGGTTTAAGCCGTAGTGCCATCACCTTGTTGGCCACACAGCGCCCCTGTGCCTGGCCGCCCTCGCTGCCAAAGCGGAAATGGATGCCTGCATACATGCGCGATAGCGAGGCCTCGTTGGCTGCGGCGTTGAAGTTCGGGAACGTGCGTGGGCCCCAGCCGCGATCGTTGTGGGTGTTGTCGGTGAAGGGCAAATTTTTCCCGAACTGTTGCTCCAAAACCCCCGCAGCTGCGCTGGATTGGACCGAGTGGCCAGATGGGTACTCAGGGAAATTGGGTGTGGTGAATAGTGGCGTAACCCAGTTGCTATCGATAAAAAGTTGTATGTAGGTTACTGGGCGGATGAGGTTGTATTGGTATTTGGCTGCCCATCCGGCCACAAAAGCGTCGGACATAGCCATGTTTAGCAATACGTGGGTGGCCGCTGCCCGACCCAGATCGGCCTTCTGGCTGCGTAACAGATCGTTTGCAATATAGGACCAATGCCCGGCTGGCGTTGGCGTTTTCCCCGGGTCGTCCGCCCAGTACAAGGCGAATTGGCGTTGCTCCTGTGTCGCGAAATTGCTTATGTCGTAGACCTCTTTGGCCGCACGGTAGAAGTTGGAGTCGCTTTCTTGCGCGTAGGGTGTGGGGGGTGGTGGTATGCATTCCTGCGTTGAAGTCAGTACGAAAGGGCGGACTTCGCCCCACCATGACAGTAGCGGTGGCAAGTATTTGGAAGGCGTGGCGCTCCAAGTTCCCGGACCGCTGGGGGGGACGTAATTGGCGCGGTT
>CANJXV010000065.1 GCA_947478935.1 Comamonadaceae bacterium | reverse complement strand
CCTGGCCGACGATGGCGGAAAAAGGAAAGGTCAAAGCCATGGATGTGTTGCCTGAGAAGATTCGCTAACGCACTGCGCAAAGTCGGCCGCGCTGCGCGCAGGAGCGCAAACCACGTTTGCCGCAAAACAGCCGGGACACAGGTGCAACATGCCTACATCCTAACCAATTGACGCCAATCGGCGCGATTTTGTCCGCCTTATCTGACAGACCGCCTTGTCAGGCTGGCTCTAGGCTCTCTGGCATAGCTTGTAGGGCCTGCGCGGCAATATCCAAGGCGCGCAGGCGCAGCGCCGGGTCATAGACATCGCAAACCAGCATGAGCTCGTCGGCCCCGGTGCTCTCGGCCAGGGCATGCAGACCGGCGCGCACGGTGTCGGGCCCGCCGACCACGGCGGCGCCCAAAAAGTCGGCAATCGCAGCGCGCTCTTGCGGCAGGCACTGGGCGATGAAATTGGCCTCTGGCGGTTGCAAGCGGCGGCGCTCGCCACGCAATATGCCCAGCACGCGCTGATAGACGCTGCTGGCCAGGTATTGCGCTTCCTCGTCACTGGGGGCTGCCAGCAGGGGCACGCCGATGGCCACGTAGGGCGCGGCCAGATGTTCGGAGGGTTGAAACAGGCGGCGGTAAATGTCCAACGCTTGGTGCAACATGCGCGGCGCAAAGTGCGAGGCAAAGGCATAGGGCAGGCCGCGCTGCGCCGCCAGTTGCGCCGAATACAGGCTGGAGCCCAGCAACCAGATCGGCACTTGCGTACCCGCGCCGGGCATGGCCACCAAGCGCTGGCCGGGATGCGCGGGCCCTAACAGGCGCTGCAACTCGGCCACATCGCGCGGAAAGTCGTCTTCGGTTTCCACCCGGTCGCGGCGCAGGGCGCGCATGGTCAGCGGATCGGTGCCGGGCGCGCGGCCCAGGCCTAAGTCGATGCGGCCGGGGTACAACTCCGCCAGCGTGCCAAAGGCCTCGGCCACCACCAAGGGCGCGTGGTTGGGAAGCATGATGCCGCCCGAGCCCACGCGGATGCGGCTGGTCGCCCCGGCCAGGTGGCCCACCAAAACGGCGGTGGCCGAGCTGGCAATGCCGGTCATATTGTGGTGTTCGGCCACCCAGTAGCGGATAAAGCCCAGACGCTCGGCGTGCTGCACGGTTTGACGCGCGACATCCAGCGCCTCGCCCACGCTAGCGCCTTCGCGCACCGCGACCAGGTCCAGCATGGAGAGTTTGAAGGAGGCGGTGTTGGACATGGTGGCTTCTTGGTGAGGGCGGTGCGGCGGTCAGCCGGAAAGGTGCACGGCGCGTCTTGGTCCCATTATGCGCACGCAGCGCGGTAAACGCCAACGCCAAGGACAAAAGCGCGCGCATGGAGCAGCGCACAATCAAGCCGTCACTTTGCTTTCTGAGTACCCGCATGAACCCGACCACCCCCATACCAGCTGCTCCGTCCCCCGTGGACCAGGCCGAACTTTTGTTGCTACGCGCCCACCGCCGGGCGCACCGGCGCAGCCGCGCCAAAGTTGCCCCCCTGGTGCTGACAGATACCGCGGTGCAAGAGGCCTTGCCGCTCACGCGCGGCCAACGCATGGCCGATGCGGTGGCCTCCACCATAGGCTCCTGGCGCTTTATCCAGATCCAAAGCACGGCGATTGTTTTTTGGATCGGCGGCAACGTCTGGTTCGGCGCCAACTCCTGGGACCCTTATCCCTTTATCTTGCTCAATTTGCTTTTGTCCTTCCAAGCGGCCTATACCGCGCCGGCCATCATGATGAGCCAAAACCGCCAGTCCGAGCTAGACCGCCGCCATGCGCAAAACGATTATGAAATCAACGTCAAAGCCGAGCTAGAAATCGAACTGCTGCACGAAAAAATAGACATCCTCAAAGAGCGCGAATTGCTGGCCCTGACTGAGGCCGTGCGCCATCTGTCGCTGCAACTCGAAGCGCTGTCGCAAAAAGTGCATTAAGGCTTGGCATCTAGCCTCTCAGTAAGATCACCCTTATGCACGATACCGCTTTAGTTTTATTTTCCGGCGGGCAGGATTCCACCACCTGCCTGGCCTACGCTTTGTCCAAATACGCGCGCGTGGAAACCGTGGCTTTTGATTACGGCCAGCGCCATCGGGTGGAGCTCGATGCACGCTTGCAGGTGATCAAAGCGCTACGCGCGCAGTTTCCACAATGGGCCGCGTGTTTGGGTGAAGACCATTTGCTCGACGCGGGTGTGCTGGGCGCAGTCAGCGAAACCGCACTCACCCGCGATACAGAGATCACCATGCAGGCCAATGGCTTGCCCAATACCTTTGTGCCGGGGCGCAACTTATTGTTCATGACCTTGGCTGCGGCACTGGCCTACCGGCGCGGTTTACAAGTGTTGGTGACTGGTGTGTGCGAGACCGATTATTCGGGCTACCCGGACTGCCGCGATGACACCATGAAAGCCATGCAAGTGGCGCTGTCGCTGGGCATGGAGACGCGCTTTCTGATCGAAACGCCTTTGATGTGGATTGACAAAGCCGCCACTTGGCAGATGGCGCACCGCCTGGGCGGCCAGGCCTTGGTCGATGTAATCGTGGAGCACAGCCACACCTGTTATTTGGGAGACCGCAGGCAGCGCCATGCCTGGGGCTACGGCTGCGGGCAATGCCCCGCGTGTGAGTTACGCGCCAAGGGCTTTGCAGCCTTTCGCGCAGCGAGCGAGAAAACCTAGGCAAGGTCTGCATAAGTCCGTCATCGCGAGGAGCGCAGCGACGCGGCGATCCATCAGTGCAAAATTAGCAATCAACCATGGATTGCTTCGCTGCGCTCACAATGACGGGTTGGGACTTATGCAGAGAGGCCTTAGTTGCGCACGCCGCTGGCCACATGCCCGGCGGGCACATGGCGGGAGGCAGATTCGATATGGCCGGTCTGGTCGTCAAAGAAAAAATCGGGCTCAAATTCACGCAAAAAAGCGCCCTTGTCCAGGCCACCTAAAAACATGGCTTCGTCGATCTCGATATTCCAGTCCATCAGCGTGCGGATGGCGCGTTCATGCGCCGGGGCGCTGCGCGCGGTGACCAGCGCAGTGCGTATGCGCATGGCGGGGCGGGCCGCTTGCTGTAACTGGTGCAAGGCTACCAGCAGAGGCTTGAAAGGCCCGTCCGGTAAGGGCTGCGCGGCTTTGTCTTGCTCGTGCTGCTGAAACGCGTCGAGTCCATGCGACTGGTATACACGCTCGGCCTCATCACTAAACAACACCGCGTCGCCGTCAAAAGCAATGCGTACTTCGTGGGGGTGTGCAGCGCTCGCGTGGGCCGATTGCGGATACACCTGCGCGGCGGGCACACCGGCACCTAGGGCCGCACGTACATCGCTTAAATGCGTACTTAAAAACAGATTGGCTTTGAGCGGCTGCAAATAGCGCCAAGGCGATTCACCGCGTGTGAAAGTGCAGCGGATGATGGGCAGCTGGTAGTGCGCGGCGGACTTCATGACGCGCAAGCCGCTGACCGGGTCGTTACGCGACAAGATAACCACCTCTACCCGCTTGTTAGCTTCGCTGCCTTCGTCGTTAAAAGCCAATAGTTTTTTAACTAATGAAAACGCCACACCTGGCGTGGCTGGTGTGTCCAGTCGCTCGCGTTGCAAGTGCATATAGGCGCGGTCGTCGCCTTGTTCAAACACCTGGTTTTCTTCTTCAAAATCAAACAGGGCGCGCGACGAAATCGCCACCACCAGTTTGCCGTCCAGGGTTGTAGCCACGGATGCGCCTAGCTTTGTAAAAACATGCGATAGACCGGGTTGTCGGTCTCTTCCACATAGGGGTAACCCAGTGCGCGCAAAAACTTGGCGAAGGCTTTGTCGTCGGTCTTGGGCACTTGCAGGCCTACCAAAATGCGGCCGTAGTCAGCGCCTTGGTTACGGTAGTGAAACAGGCTGATGTTCCAGCCCGGTCGCATCAGGCTCAGGAACTTCATCAGCGCCCCCGGCCGCTCGGGGAACACAAAGCGCAGTACGCGCTCTTCTTTGGCCAGCGCCGAAATCCCGCCCACCATATGGCGTATATGTTCTTGGGCCAGTTCGTCATGCGTTAGGTCGATGGCGCCAAAGCCGTGCTTCACAAAATTGCGCGCGATCCGCCCCGACTCGCCCGGCCCTTTGGTGCTCAGGCCCACAAACACATGCGCTTGCGCAGCGTCGTTCATGCGGTAGTTAAATTCGGTCACATTGCGAGGCCCGCCGGGTAGCTCGCCAATCAGCTCGCAAAAACGCTTAAAGCTGCCGCGCTCTTCGGGAATGGTGACGGCGAATAAAGCTTCGCGCTCTTCACCCACTTCGGCGCGCTCGGCGACAAAGCGCAAGCGATCGAAATTCATATTGGCGCCGCACAATATCGCCGCATAGGTTTTGCCGCGTGTTTTATGGGTTGCGGCGTATTTTTTGATAGCCGCCACCGCCAGCGCGCCGGAGGGTTCGACGATGGAGCGCGTATCCACAAAAATGTCTTTGATTGCGGCGCAGACTGCGTCGGTGTCCACGGTGATGAATTCATCCACCAGGCCGCGCGCGATGCGGAAAGTCTCTTCGCCCACTAGCTTGACGGCGGTGCCGTCAGAAAACAAACCTACGTCTGTCAAGGTGACGCGTGCGCCGCTGGCCACCGATTGCATCATCGCGTCCGAATCGTTCATTTGCACGCCGATGACCTTGATCTCCGGGCGCACTGCCTTGATGTAATTGGCTACGCCGCTCACGAGGCCGCCGCCGCCGATGGCAACAAACACCGCGTCTAAAGGTCCTTGGTGCTGGCGCAAAATTTCCATGGCAATCGTGCCCTGGCCGGCAATCACGTCCGGGTCGTCAAACGGGTGGACAAATGTCATGCCCTGCTTTTTTTCCAGCGTTAGCGCGTGGTGATAGGCGTCGGTATAGCTGTCGCCGTGCAGTACCACTTCGCCGCCAAAACCGCGCACCGCATCCACCTTCACTTGCGGTGTGGTCACCGGCATCACGATCACCGCGCGCGCCTGCAAGCGGCTGGCCGCCAGCGCCACGCCTTGGGCATGGTTACCGGCGGAGGCACAAATCACGCCCTTTTTGAGTTGTTCGGCGCTCAAATGCGCCATCTTGTTGTAAGCCCCGCGCAGCTTGAAGCTGCGCACCTGCTGCTGGTCTTCGCGTTTGAGCAACACGGTGTTGTGGATGCGCTGGCTCAGGTTCTTGGCGGTTTCGAGCGCCGATTCGGTGGCCACGTCATAGACGCGGGCATTGAGAATTTTGATCAAGTAGTCGGCAGGCGACAGGTCGGGGGCTTTTTTCATGCGGTTTCAAGAGTGCAGCGCGGATGATAATCCTCGCCTTCGCCGCAAGCGGCTTTTACGCGTGATGCTTTAGGAGACTTGGTATGGAATGCACCGTCAGTTGGACCGGTAACAGCGGCACCCGCTCCGGCATGGGCTTTTTGGCCGAGACCGGCAGCGGCCATATGCTGATGATGGACGGCGCGCCTGACGCGGCCAAACCCGAAAACGGCGGCCAAAACCTGGCGCCTAGGCCCATGGAAACTGTTTTGGCTGGCACCGGCGGCTGCAGCGCCTATGACGTGGTGTTAATCCTCAAGCGCGGCCGCCACGCCGTGCAGGGCTGTAGCGTCAAGCTCACGTCCGAGCGCGCCGGCACCGACCCCAAGGTGTTTACCAAAATCCACATGCACTTCACCGTCACCGGCAGCAACATCCCGGCCAGCGCGGTCGAGCGCGCGATTGCCATGAGCCACGAAAAATACTGCTCGGCCAGCATCATGCTGGGCAAAACGGCTGAGATGACGACTAGTTTTGAGGTGAACGAGGCTTAAGCCCCGGGCCTGAAAAAAGTCGCCGAGAGTGCGGACGGCTACTCAGGCAGCGTTTGGACGGCCAAAATGCATGAAACTTCAATGAAAATTCATGACGCGTCCTGTTTTGGCAGATTTAACTACCGCACCGCGCGGCGCGCTGGCCGTACTGTCAGCGCAGATCGTGGCGGGTTTACAACCACAAGCGCCACGGTGTCTTCCAGCTCGGCAAGCGTCAGTTTGACTTTCGCGTTAAGCCTCGGTTTCCTAGCAGGTTGACCGTCGAATTTCTGTATGTTGACTTGCTCAACAATTTGGATGAATTGGCAGAAGACCGTCAAGCAGTCCTCATTCAGGCGCGACGCAAATTGAATCAATTGGATCCGGCGGGCCTAGAGCAGGCGTCGCGTCGCTACGGCAATGTGGCAACGCGCAAGCGCCTTAGGGAGTGGGTTGGTGCTTGAGTTTTTACACCAGCGGCGAGACTTCGCCCAACTCCTTGCCGTGCTTGCAGATGCCCGGGGCCTGGACCCCATGTCTTAAAGGTCTTTGATGGCGAGAACGACTTGTTCCCTGAGATAGGGTAAGTCTTTTTCAATGGTTTTCCACACCACACCCAAGTCAACTTTGTAATATCCATGCGCCAACACGTTGCGCATGTCATAGGCAAATGCAAAGGGCAGTTCTTGATGGGTCGAGATGAAATCCGGAGCTACACGCCCAACGTTTTTACTTGCTTCGCCGATGATTTCGAAATTACGGACCACCGCATCCTGAATCATCTCGTTGGATAGGAATGATGGTTCGTCTAAGTCTTGGCAATACTTATTTATCCGGTCTATTGCTTCAACAATATGGCCCAAGTAGTCTAGCAATCGCAGAGGATGGCGACTCATATGGTGAGTGCCTCAGCGATCACCATATCGCGGAATTTATCTGGTAGCGCGCCTGGCGTTAACACGTCTACTGACACACCCAGCAGCTTGCGTAATTTGTACTGTATTGCGCCCAAGTCAAACAGTGTTGTGTCAGCGGTAGTATCGACCAGAATGTCCAGGTCGCTTTCATCCGTGTCTGAGCCGTTTGCTACAGATCCGAACACACGGGCATTGGTTGCTCGGTGTGCCAGCACTATTTGCCTGATTTCTTGCCTGTGAGCTGCGAGGGCTAGGGATGGTTTCATGGCTAAATTATGTTGCGTATTCCGGTAATGGGCAATCGGGCGCTGTACATTTTTGCCTGGCAATTTCCAGGTTTTCTATGCGCATCGCTGGGCTATTTATTCAAAGCCCCCGCATTTCGCCGAGCGCCTGCGCCCAATGCTTCTCCCATGGCAAACCGACCGCGCACCTTACACCCGATGCGCCACCGTGGTCATGACTTTGGCGGCGGCGCGCATCATGTCGCCTACAAAACTGGGTAATTGGGCCGCCCCGGCTGCGCTGGCTTGGCGGGCGTGGCCTATTTCGTCATCGCGCATTTGGGCGACGATAGCGCGTGATGCATGGTCGTTAGCGGGTAATTGTTGTAAATGGCTGTCTAAATGCGCACCCACCTGGGTTTCGGTTTCCACCACAAAGCCCAGGCTGACGGCGTCGCCCAGGCGCCCGGCCAACAGGCCCAGGCCAAAAGCCCCGGCGTACCACAGCGGATTGAGCAGCGAGGGGCGGGCGCCCAATTCCTCCAGGCGCTGCGCCGTCCAGGCCAAGTGGTCCGTCTCTTCCTGGCAGGCTTTTTGGTAATGGGCGCGCAAACTGGCGTTGGGTGTGGCTAGTGCCTGGGCGGTGTAGAGCGCCTGGGCGCAGACCTCGCCCACATGGTTCACCCGCATCAGGCTAGCGGACTGGTTCTTTTCCTCTTGGGTCAGCTCGGTGGCTTGGTCCGCCACCGTGGGGCAGGCTTTGGAGGCGTGGGGCTGGGCAAACAGGGTGCGCAAGGCGGTGTCAAAGGCAATGAGCACTTGGTCGGTGGTGGTAGTCATATAGAGAGCATAGCCGCAAGCCGCCCCGGGGACGCACCCGTTCGCCTCTAGCCCCCGGGCCCGCCACGCTCTTGGCAGCGGGGCCCTAGCTGTCGGTCCGACGCCCTGGAACTTTAGTTTTCGTGGGTAAAAAACCACAAATTCATGAAAAATGATAAATTTGTGACAGTGAATCGTTGTTAAAGACCAACGCCATGGTGAAATCTCCTCAGCTTCCGAATAGGGGCCGGATGCCGTTACGGAAAGTTCGATAACGGTGTTTTTTTAACAACTATGGAGTTTTTTCATGAAAAAGACAATGATTGCGTTGGCTACTATCGCCGCAGTGGGTTCTGCTTCTGCACAAGTTGCATTGACTGGCACATTTGGTTGGGGCTATACGGCTTACAGCACCAATGGTGTTGAGACTTCGGGTGGCGGTATTGATACCTCTTCGGTATCGTTCACTGCCAACGAAGATCTGGGCGGCGGAATGGCTATCAAAGCCAGCATGGCCATTAACCTTGGCCAGTACGCCGGTACAACAGGTGCTGACGACCAGTCGCTGACTTTGACTACGCCCGTGGGCGCACTGTCTTTGCTGACTTACAAGCCGGGTAACTGGGTGACGGGCGCTTCTGGCGGCAGCACTTGGTATGGTCTTGACGGCGCCTCGCTGGCTGCACGTGCTCAACGTGACGGCTATGCATTCAGCGTGCCATTGATGGACGGCCTGACCGCTACCGTAGCCTTTACTGAACCAGCCGGTACGACTGGTTTAGGCGCAGGTAACGCTGGCCAAGCCAAGCAAGGCATCTACAACGTTGCCGCCAAGTATGCAGCGGGCCCCGTTGTGTTGCAAGCTGCTTACTTGCCTTTGTCCAATGCCGGCACCTCTGATACCACCAAAGACTCCGTGGTTCGCTTAGGCGGTACCTACGATCTGGGCGTGGCAAAAGTGGGCGCTGCGGTTGAAAGCGCTAAATTGAGCGGTGGCGGCACCAACGTGGAAACCGCTTACGGCTTGAGCGCTCCTTTAGCAGCCAATTTGAGCATTGCTGGAATCTATGCTTCTACCAACCTGACCTCTACGCTTGCAACTTACGCTGGTGCTGCTGGAACCCGCAACGGTTACGCAGTGCAAGCTAAGTACAGCCTGAGCAAGACCACTTATATCTTGGGTAACTATGGTGCATGGACCGGAGCGACTGCTACAGCCGCTTCGGACGCTGGCTATGCCCTCGACCAGAAGACTGGCGTTTCCACTGCCAAGGCTGCAGTTGCTGCTTCGGTTAAGACAGACGCCAAAGACAGCACATTCATGGCTGTTACTTTGTTGAAAGACTTCTGATTCCCAGCTGGCTTAAAGCCAGCTTGAGAGTTTGAATCACTAAAACCCCCGCTGTGGCGACACAGCGGGGGTTTTTTATTGTGCTGCCGATACCAAGGCTTCCCTGAAAGCACCGAACAGGGGGCCTAAAGGGCTCCTGCGATGGACATGAAGGGATTTGTCGATAGCTCCGCCATGGCTATTGCGTGGCTAATTCGCACCGAGACACAGTCAGCCGGGAAAAGCTCGCCATTTAGCTGAGTCGCCCCTGACCGGGCGATTAAAGGGCATGCACCCCTCGAACCATGTGGCATTGCCGCGCACACCCAAATAAAAACCCCCGCCATGTCGCCATAGCGGGGGTTTTGGTGATTCAAACTCTCAAGCTGGCTAAAAGCCAGCCGGGGATCAGAAGTCTTTAACCAAAGTAACAGCCATCAGGCTGCTGTCTTTAGAGTCAGTAGTAGTGACCTTGGCAGCAGAAGTAGTAGTTCCAGTCCATGAGCCATAGCTACCGATTACATAAGCGGTCTTGCTGAGGTTGTACTGCGCTTGTACTTGGTAACCGTTGCGGGTTCCGGCAGAGCCAGATACAGCGGCGAATGTGCTGGTCAATGCGGTTGAAGCATAGGTTGCAGCAATGCTCAAATTAGCAGCCAAAGGAGCTGTCAAAGCAAACGCAGTTTCTGTGTTTGTTCCACCGCCGCTCAACTTAACACCTTCATAAGCAGCACCAATCTTGGCAACGCCCAGATCGTAAGTACCGCCTAAACGGACAACGGAGTCTTTGGTAGCGTCTGAAGTGCCAGCATTAGAGAGTGACAGGTACGCAGCAGAGAGTACGACGGGACCAGTAGAGTACTTGGCGCCGATGTTGTAAATACCTTGGCCGGATTGACCCGCATTGCCCGAACCTTCACCGGTAGCACCAGCGGGCTCAGTAAAGGCGGCGGTAACGTTCAGGCCTTCCATCACTGGGACTGTGAATGCGTAGCCATCACGCTTGGCACGTGCGCCGAGTGAACGGCCATCTAAACCGTACCATGTGCCGCTACCCGATGTACCCATAACCCAGTTACCTGGTTTGTAGGTCAACAAAGACAGTGCGCCCATGGGGGTGGTCAAAGTCAAGGACTGGTCGTCAGCGCCGGTTGTAGCTGCGTACTCGCCCAGGTTCAAGGTCATTTTGGCTTGGATGGACATTCCACCGCCCAGATCTTCCTTGGCAGTGAAGGCTACCTGCGAGGTATCGATACCGCCGCCAGATGCGTCAACACCAGCGGTGTTGTAGTTTCCATAGCCCCAAGCAAACTCGCCGCCCAAGGTCACTTGTGCAGAAGCAGAACCCATTGCTGCAACAGCAGCCAACGCATAGCCTGTCGGGAGTCGGGGTTATGTCAGGAATTAACAACAAATGTCAGGAAATGTCAGTAAGATATTCTTGCAAAGAATAAAAATTGTATTTAATTTATCAAATTAAATACAATTTTTGTATAAAGTGGTCGATGTCAACTATCCTGACCGCTCGGCGACAACTATCTTGGCCGATGGAAGCGGGGAATGAATTTGATTGCTTATGTGCTTGAGCGAGCCTTTCGCACAGGCGGGGCATGCCCCGCCTGTGCGG
>CANJXV010000064.1 GCA_947478935.1 Comamonadaceae bacterium | reverse complement strand
CAGTCATTACGATGCCATCGCGCAATACGAATGTGCCGTCGATGATGACGCTCACTACTTCATTGCCGAGCGCTGAATATACGATCGCCGATACAGGGTTGTGGATAGGAGTCATCCATGGATTTTCGTAATCAATAACAATAATGTCCGCTTTTTTACCGACCTCTATTGAGCCAATTTCGTGACCCAATCCAACTGCATTAGCACCGTCTATGGTTGCCATTTCAATAACCTTTTCCGCTGTCATGATGGTAGCGTCCTGGTGTGCACCCTTTTGAATCAATGCGGCGAACTTCATTGCCTGGAAGAGGCTGTGGTTGTTGCTGCTGGCAGGTCCATCCGAACCCAGTCCAACAGTCAAGCCGGCTAATTGCATCTCCGGGATTGGTGCTATGCCTGAGCCTAGATAAAGGTTGCTGCATGGGTTGTGGGAAACTTTAACATCGTGGTGTCTAAGAATACGGATGTCGTGCGACTTGCAATGGACACAGTGAACTGCCAGCACGTCCGGGCCGAGGAAGCCGATATCACTAAGGAATTCAGTATCTGTTTGCCCGTAACGACGGTCGGCCTCCCGAAGCTCGAAGGTGGTTTCGGCTACGTGCGTAGATACTAGTGCACCAGTCTGATTTGCAAGTTCTCGCGTGAGTCGCAGTACCGTCTCGTCAACAGTCCAGATCATGCAGGGCGCAATTCCTACTTGAACGCGTCCCCCTGGTTTGTTGTAATTACGAATGAGATTTCCGGCTTCGAAAATAGCCTTCTCTGGAGTCTCAATCAGAGCGGCGGGTACCTCATATTCCTGTCCAGTAGTCATAAAGCCACGGCATACAAAGCCGCGCATCCCAGTCACTTCAAACGCTTCTATAACGGCCTCCGCCATTCCAGCTTCAGTATGCACATACATGAAGTCGACAAGCGTAGTGACTCCTGAGCGGATCGATTCGATGCAGCCGTGTATTCCAGCAATTCGTGCATCGTCGCGGGTTAGGTGAACCGCTGAGGGACCAGTCATGCAGGTGAACCACTTCTTGAGCACCATGTCATCGCCAAGACCTTTAAGCAAGGTCTGGAAAAGATGCGTGTGGGTATTGACCATTCCAGGCATGATTATCTTGCCGCTGCAATCGACAACCTCAGCCTGTGGATTTGCTTGTTCAAGTTGGGCACGCGTTCCCACTCCTACAATTCGATCACGCTCGAAACAGACGCTGCCTTGTTCCAATACGTCTCGATTCAAGTTCATGGTGATTAGCCAAGCATCGGCTAGGATTGTGGCCATTTTTTTAGCTCCTTAAAAAGGGATGCCGAGCACGAGGCTACATAGATTGGCTGCCGAAAACACTAGAAAATGGCGTCGCCTCAATTCACTATTCACTTTGGCCCTCTTGCGCATGGGCAACGATTTGCATGGTATCGGGATTTGATTTTTTGGCATTCAGACTTCTCTTTAAATCTTTAGTTGAATCCTGCTTCAAGTCAATGTGACTGGTTAATGCGTTGCATATAACTTTGATTTAGGCGAATGCCGCCAGGTCTACCGTGATAATTTCTGTACCAAATAATTCTCCGTTCATGCGCCATCTATCCATTGGCATAAGTTTTCATATCTGAAAAATTCTGAGCATGGCTGTCAGATCAAGCTACAGTCGTTGCTCAGCAATAGCAACTTCCCTCGAATGAACTTACGGTGGAACAGAACTTGCCGAATCTATAACTTTATAGAAGAACTCCACAAGGGCACTTAACTTATCGCCAATATACCTAGACCTATTGTGCTGCCTTAGAGCCCAATTAGATGACACTATAAGTATTCATGCATGTTGTCTATAAGTGGCGAGCCCTTTCTTTTTGGATTGACGACTGATCTAATTTGTCCATCCAATCAAGTAGGGTCCTAACCATGTTGATGCACCAACTTCTTATTGAAAGTGCAGCGCGTCGGCCCGATGCGATTGCATTTCGTTGGATAGATCGTAATGTTGCACTGACCTATGAGCAGGCCTGCGCCATGATGGAGAATATGGCTGGCGCCCTTTCGTCCTTGGGCGTGCGCAAGGGCGATCGAGTGACGGTATTTGCCCATAACGGGATGGACTATTTGATATCCATGCTCGGCGCTTGGCGCATTGGCGCAATTTGCGCGTTGGTCAACGTTAAGTTTGCTGACTCTCTATCAAGTTATGTTGCCGACCATACACCAAGTGTATTGATCTACACACACGATATGGTGGATGTCGTGCGTAAGGCAGCAAAGGATGTACCTGGCATAAGCCATCTTGTCTGCATGGACGGTCCTCAGGAAGGATCGCTTTCACTCCCACAATTGCTTGAAGCATGCATGCGTGCGCCGATCGATCCATCAGACGAATCGGCTATTGCCCATCTTTCTTACACATCGGGTACTACTGGAAAGCCTAAGGGTGCGTGTCTAGCGCACGAGCCTACTGTTCGCGCAGTACGCTGTATTGGAGAGCGGCTTCAAATTCGATCCGGCGACATCAGTTTTGGACCGACGGCACTTTCAAGCTCTTACCAGTTAGTAGCAAATTTGTTGCCCGCACTGGCCATGGGCGCAAGCGCGAATGTGATGGGGCAGTGGTCTCCCCAAAAAGGCTGGGATGCCATGGAATCCCTAGGGGCAACTGCTTTTGTAGCAAATCCGACTCTTTTAGAGGAGCTATTAGTGGAATGCCGGGTACGTGGGAAACCACCTGGACATTTGCGTTACGGTCTTTCCGGGGGGGGGCCGGTCCCACCTTCGCTTAAAGCGGCATGGAGAAACGAACTTTCAGTTCCGTTGGTTGAAAGTTTCGGGCAAAGTGAACTGGGCGGTTTTATGGCGTTGGGATATCCAATTTTGGATCCTGACGACGCGCATTTGTTCCGGGTGGGCCCACCGCTACCCGATAAAGAAATTCGTATCGTGGATGCGACAGACACACCGCTAAAAATAGGTCAGGTCGGTGAAATTGTCCTGCGCGGTGGATATATGGCCGGATATTGGAATATGCCAGAGAAGACCAAGGCCGCCACAGAAGGCGGCTGGTTACGCACGGGTGATATAGGCCTGATTGATAAAGACGGCAGCTTAACAATGCGAGGACGCCGTTCCGAGCTCATTGATGTGGCAGGTGTGCGCTGGTTCCCGCGAGACGTAGAAGAAGCGTTATGCCAGGTTAAAGGTGTCCGTCAGGCAGCTCTCATTGGCATTCCTGATGCTGCAATAGGTATGCGCCCCTGCGCCTTTGTGACTATGGCATCGGAAGTTGTCCCGGATGTTCAAGGCATGAGGCAATTTATCGAACCGATGCTGAGCTACGACCTGAGGCATCTTTCAATAGTGGTACTGTCCGAATTACCAATGACCCCTACCGGGAAAATCGCCAAGGCGCAACTTATTGAACTGATTCTTGAAAAAATATGAAAAAACGAACATTTCACTGGTCGGATCTAACGACGCAGGATTTCGCAGACCTAGACATGACAAACATGGTTGCTATTCAGCAAGTGGCTGCGGTAGAGCAACATGGTCCCCACTTGCCCGTTATCGTTGATGCCGCCATTAATGATGGAATAGTTAAAAAAGCCCTGACCTTGCTGCCATCTGATGCGCCGGTGCTTGTGCTACCTCCCTTAAATGTTGGAAAGTCTAATGAACATCTGGCCTATCCTGGAACCTTGAACATTTCCTATGAAACGCTGTGTAAGGTATGGCTAGATATTGGTGAGTCTGTACAACGAGCGGGTTGCCAGAGGATCATTTACTTCAATTCGCATGGAGGCCAACCACAGTTGGTAGAAATTGTGTGTCGCGAATTAAGGGTACGTTTCAATATGCTTGCGATTGCCTGTAATTGGTATGACATCATAAGCATGGATGACCTATTCGATAAGCATGAACTCACCCATGGTATCCATGGCGGCGCAGTTGAAACAAGCATCATGCTGCACTTACACCCCGAACTTGTGCGGATGGAGAAAGCGCAGGACTTTGTCTCCGCCGCCATAGAGATAGAAGCTAACCACAAGGTTTTGCGCAGCGAGGGACAAGTCGGCATGGGCTGGCAGATGCAGGATTTGCATCCTGCTGGCGCCTGCGGCAACGCTTTGACCGCCAATCCGAAACTAGGTCATGAGTTGGTTGAGCGGGCGGCGGCTGCACTGGCAACTCTATTAATGGAAACCGCTCATTTCCAGCGCTCGAAGTCATTACCGCTTTCGCGGGCAAGCAAATAGATCATTACATATCGTTCCCCCGGTCGTTTCCTTTGTAACAATTTATTGAAAGATTACTTATCATGAATGCAATTTCACGGCGTCGATTTAACTTAATTACCTTGGCTTCAGGTTTAACAACTGGTTCATTCAGAACTGCCGAGGCAGCAGAAACAAAGACTAGCGTAGTACTTCTGCTCAGTGGAAGTGTTGCGGATGGCGGCTGGGGTCAACTCGCTTACGGTGGGATTAAGGCACTTCAGAGCAATACAAATTTCAAAGCAACTTTTGCTGAAAATATCTCGCAAGCGCAGATCCAACAAGTAGTACGTGGGTACGCGGACGATGCTTACTCCTTAATCATTGGACACGGCTATGAGTTCGGTGGTCCATTACTTGAGATCGCTCCAGATTATCCAAAAACTAAGTTTTTTGTGTCTTCATTTTTGCCACAACCAAAGGTGCCTGCGAACATACTTTATGCTGATCTTGCGTACTTCGATGCCGCCTATGCCGCCGGAAGCCTTGCTGCAATGATGTCAAAGAAGAAAAAAGCAGTAGGCTTTGTCGGAGGTGGTGACAATCCTACGCAGCAAAACATGCTGAAAGCATTTATTGCTGGTGCTGAAAAATCAGTTCCAGGCATTAAAGGGCTTGGAATCGTAACTGGCGACTACAACAACGCCGCCAAAGGTAAGCAGGCTGCGGCGACCATGATTGGCAACGGCGCTGACGTAATTTGGCACGCAGCTGATGTAACTGGCTTGGGTGCAATGCAGGCGGCGGTTGAAGCTAATGTGATGGTAATTGGTTGCTATGCTGACCAGACGAGTGTCGCCCCGAAGAATATTGGCACAAGCTTTGAGCTCAATCTTAGCGGCATGGTAGGCACCGTTGCAAAGGATGTTGCCTCAGGCAAATTTAAAGGAGGTATTGAATGGCAACCTTCGTTATCCGAGATGTGGGTACTCAAGGCAGGATCTCACGGCGACCACAACCCGCAAGTCATTGACGAATCTACGTGGAAAAAATTCAAAGGTGTCTGGAGTGATATCGCGACACGAAAAATAAATGTCACTGCCTTGCTAAAGTAGCTGAATGACGATCCAAGCCGCCGAGGAAACGCCCCTTCTTGAGATGCGGGAAATAACAAAGCGTTTTCCTGGCGTTCTTGCTAATGACAAAGCTTTTTTGAGCGTTATGCGGGGTGAAATTCATGCCTTGCTTGGTGAAAACGGCGCTGGAAAAAGCACGTTAATGCAAATTCTTTATGGCGCTTACCGCCGAGATGAAGGTGAAATATTTATCAATGGTAAACCGGTAGACTTTGCAGACACAGCAGCAGCAATCCATCACGGTATAGGAATGGTCCACCAAGAATTCATGTTGGTGCGCCCATTCTCTGTAGTTGAAAACATCATTCTCGGCCTGCGCAACGGGCGAAGCCCTTTACTTGGAATTGACGCTGCTGCCAGAGTGATTACAAAACTCTCTAATCGTCATGGGCTTGTTGTAGATCCCTTTGCGCTTGTAGAAAATTTGCCTATTGGCGTTCAACAGCGTGTCGAGATTTTGAAATTACTCTACCGCGAAGCGAAGCTACTTATTTTAGATGAGCCGACAGCGGTTCTCACTCCACAGGAGAAGGCGGGCCTCTTTGCTGTCCTTCGTAGCTTAGCTGCGGCTGGTAGATCCATTGTGATCGTTACCCATAAGTTACATGAGATCATGGAGATTGCTGATCGGGTTACGGTCATGCGCGACGGACGATCGCTCGCGTGTATTCGCACCACTGAGACCTCGGAGTCTGAACTTGCTAAGCTCATGGTTGGGCGCCATGTTGAACTCAAGGCCAACAAAGAGCCGATTAAGCGTGGACTCCCGATCCTTCAGATTGAAGCGCTGCAGGCATTAAACGACGCTGGCCGATTGGCTATACGTGGAGTAAGTCTTGAGGTCCATGCTGGAGAAATTTTAGGAATAGCTGGCATTGATGGAAATGGCCAGTCTGAATTAGCCGAAACGATATTAAACCTTAGACGCCCAATTGCTGGCCGTGTTTTGCTCGACGGGTACGAAATTACCGACTTATCACCTTCTGCGCATCATGCGCGCGGATTGGTTTACATCCCGGCTGATCGTCGTGGAGTAGGTTCGGTGTCCGATCTACCAGTGCGTTCGAATGCCATTTTGGGCACTCAGCGCCAACGAAGCTGGATGTACGGATTGCTTCTTGATCAATCCAAAATTCTTACGCATGCATCTGAACTTGTGCGCAGATTTGGAGTTCGTACTGCTGGGGTCGACTTTCAAGCTGGCAAGCTATCCGGTGGGAATCTGCAAAAACTTATTCTTGGACGGGAAATAATGCGCGATCCACGCGTAATCGTTGTCGAGCAACCCACCCGGGGGTTAGATGTTGGAGCTGTCGAAACCGTATGGGCAGAGCTCTTGGCAGAGCGCGATAAAGGAAAAGCGATATTGCTAATTTCTGCCGAATTAGAAGAAATTATGAATTTGTCCGATCGAATTGCGGTAATTTATGAGGGCATCATAGTGGGTTTAGTTGACGCACAGGGCGCTAGCGTAGAGCAGATTGGCCTAATGATGGCCGGGGTGAGTGAGAAGGCGGGCGATGTTTTTCCGAATTGAACGCAGGCTCGAGCCTGCAGAATCCCCAATGGCTATAGCTATTGCTATGGGAGTAGCAATACTTTTTGCACTGTTTTTAGGTGGTGGTCTTTTCATGTTGGAAGGGACCAGCCCAGTTGAAGCATATGGCAGCCTACTGCAAGAGGCGTTCGCCTCAGTTAGGGGATTTGGCTTTACAGTGGTAAAAGCAGCACCGCTCTCTTTGATTGCGCTGGGAACTATCGTTGCATGGCGTTCTGGCTTTGGCTATCTGGGATTCGAAGGGTGTTTTCTGATTGGCGCGACAGCAACGGCTGCATTTGCAATGCAGTGCGGAGAAGGGGGATGGTTTGGTGTCATGCACTTTGGTATTTTCATTCCTCTTTGTATAGCGGTTAGTCTGACCGCAGGAGGGGCATGGGCGGGCGGTGTTGGATTATTGCGCACACGCTTTGGGGGCAACGAAGTGCTTATCTCGCTCATGACAAACTACGTTGCGATCCTATTGGTCCAGTACTTGATATCGGGCCCAATGCGTGCCCCGGGTGGATTGCCTCAGAGTGAGCGAATGCCGCCCGAAACGTGGCTTCCATTCATTATGGAAGGAACTAGAGCGCATGCAGGCATTCTTATCGCTATTCCAGCTGCAG
The DNA here is from genome assembly GCA_947478935.1 of Comamonadaceae bacterium. Classification (GTDB taxonomy): domain Bacteria; phylum Pseudomonadota; class Gammaproteobacteria; order Burkholderiales; family Burkholderiaceae_C; genus Allorhodoferax. The sequence goes on along the minus strand of CANJXV010000064.1, from coordinate 3,285 downwards.
TACTGGTGTGGGTACTCTTGCGAAAAACGGCTGTTGGCTACGAAATGATTGTGAACAGTATGAGCCCACCGGCTGCACGTTATGCTGGTATTCGGGTGGACCGGATCATACTTATGTCGGCTTGTTTGGCTGGCGGCCTTGGCGGACTTGCAGGAATGGTCGAACTATTAGGAGTACAGCATCGCCTAGTCGATGGGATGAGCGGTGGTGTTGGCTTTATTGGCATTGTTGTCGCATTGCTGGCGCGGCTCAATCCTCTTTGGGTTCTACCAACCGCAGTTCTTTATGGTGGATTGACGGTTGGTGCTGATGCAATGCAGCGTAGTACTGGCGTTCCTTCATCAATCACCTTCATATTGCAAAGTCTGATTGTTTTGTTGGTGCTATCCAGCGATCTTTTACGCCGATACCGTATTCGCGCTCTAGGCGTTAGCGTTTCTATAAAAGGTTCCACTTAATGGATCTTTCACAGTTCATTAGCGCAGCTTTTTTGGTGACGTGGTTTACGGCGGCCTTGCACTTATCTGGGCCACTCCTTCTGGCGTCTCTTGGCGAGATTTACTGTGAACGTTCGGGAGTTTTGAATGTCGGCATCGAGGGAACAATTCTCTTAGGTGCACTAGCCAGCTATTTAGTAACGCACCTTACAGGCGTACCCCTTTGGGGGCTAAGTGCCGCACTAATTGCAGGACTGATATCAAATATATTTCTCGCATGGATGTATGTGACCGTGCGCGCTAGTCAAGTAGTGGTTGGTATCGTTTTTAACATCCTTTGCCTGGGTGTCGCAAGCTTTGTCTATCGATTGGCAACCGGTGAGGCTGCGAGTCCCCTGCCTGTGGCGATGTTCCAGCCACTCTATATTGATGGACTTACAAACCTGCCGTATGTGGGTGTGATGCTATTCGGTCAGACCAACCCTTTTTATTGGGTGCTCGCACTTACAGCCGCGTCTTCATTCTTTCTCTTTCATACCAGGTTCGGACTGGCGTTACGAGCAGTCGGCGAAAATCCAAAGGCCGCAGAGGCCGCTGGTATTAACGTTAAAGGCATGCGCTACATCGGCGTCCTGATTTGTGGTACCGCTGCGGGAGCCGCCGGTGGCTATTTAATGCTTTGTGAAGTTGGCATGTTCCGGGACACAATTGTCACAGGGCAAGGCTTCATTGCTTTAGCAATTGTCATCTTGGGTCGCTGGAGCCCTTGGAAAGCCGCCTTAGCCGCTTTAGTTTTCAGTTCTGCCGATGCGTTACAGCTGTCCTTGCAACTATTCAGTGTCCCCGTGCCGCCCCAACTTCTGTTGTCGTTACCTTACGTAATGACGATTATGGCCATATCTGGTTTGGTAGGTGGCAAAGCCTCACAACCAGCTGGGCTCATGGTGCCTTATGAGCCAAATTAAGTAACCACATGGACAGTTATTGAAACGCTGACTTCAGGCATGGATAACAACGATTGACGCTGCACTAGTTCTACGTTCAATTGAAAACTCTCACTGAGATTAGATAAACATTCAACGTAGCTCACTTTGATCTGCACTGTGAAATTGTCCGTCCAGCAGACGGCCGAGCATTGACCTCTCCCAAGGGGGCCATAGTCGTGTTGCACCTATGTCTTACCTTGATATAGACCTACTTAGAACCTTTGTCGCCATCGCGGAGAACCACACCCTTGGCCGCGCGGCAAACCGGATTGGCCGCACTCAGGCGGCGGTTAGCATGCAGGTTAAGCGGCTCGAATGTATGCTCAACCAGCCGTTGCTCAACCGCACGTGCCGCGGCGTGGTGCTCACACTGCACGGCGAGCGATTGCTCGGCCATGCACGCACGATCCTGCTCCAGCACGACGCTGCCATGGCCGATATCAAGGGCGTGGGACTATCGAGCACCCTTCGCTTCGGCTGCCCCGACGACTACGCGGCAGCCTTCCTGCCGCACATTCTGCGTAGCTTTGCGGGGCGGCATCCGCAGGTGTTCGTTGAGGTCTTCTGCGCACCGATGCCAAGGCTAGAAGACCGTCTTCAGCAGCACACGCTCGACCTTGTACTGGTCTACACCACCTTACCCGCCGGGGTAGAACACCCCGCACAGCCAATCCTTAGCTAGAACGTTTAGACGCGCTGCCATTGCCAGAACATAATCCGCCATGGTATTTTCGGGTAAATTCAGTTTTGTAACAACCTAGGAGAAATGCAATGGACCTCGGACTCAAGGGAAAGCGTGTTTTGGTAACTGGCGCAAGCAAAGGAATTGGGCGAGCAGTAGCAGAGGGATTTGCCGCCGAAGGCGCGCAGGTTTCTATTTGCGCGCGCAATGAGGGTGAGGTCGCTTCCACCGTTGCCACGCTCCAGAGCATGGGCGTACATGCATTCGGGCAGGCGTTTGACGTGGCCGATGCAGCCGCGCTTGCCAAATGGGTTACCGACAGTGCCAATGAATTGGGCGGCATCGATGCGTTGGTGTGCAACGTCAGCGCTCTAGCCGTCGGCGATTCTGCTGACACCTGGGAGAAATCTTTCCGTGTTGACATGATGCACAGTGTGAATGCGGTCGCTGCGGCAGTACCATTTCTAGAAAAATCTGCCAGCGCATCGATCGTATTGATTTCCAGCGTGTCTGGTTTTGAGGTCGACTTTGCTGCCGGATCCTATGGCGCCATTAAAGCCGCTCTCATTCATTACGCAAAAGGTCTGAGCCGTCAATTGGTCTCCAAAGGGATTCGTGTCAATGCCGTTTCGCCCGGCAATACCTATTTTGATGGAGGTATCTGGCAAAACATTGAAAAGAATGTTCCAGATCTTTTCAGCTCTACCCTTAAAGTAAATCCCACAGGCAAGTTTGGAACGCCGCAAGAAGTCGCAAATGGGGTGGTTTTCATTTCCAGCCCGGTTGCAAGCCGAATCTCGGGTACAAATTTGGTAATCGATGGCGCGTTGACCGTTGCTGTCTAGGAGCATTCCATGAGCGGCCACCACCATCACCACCACAAGCACACGATCCACCGCGAGCACATCCACCATGGATGGGATAACACCTTTGTTCCCAAACTGCGAATTGCACCCGGTGAGAGCATTCAGTTCGAGACCTTGGACGCATCCTCGGGGCAACTCAATAAAGCGTCTACTGCGCAAGATCTCGCAAAACTAGATCTCGGACGCGTTAATCCGGTCACCGGCCCGGTCTACATTGATGGGGCGCAGCCGGGTGACGCGCTCAAGGTCACGGTCTTGTCCTTTCGGCCCTCTGGCTGGGGATGGACCGGCAACATTCCTGGCTTTGGACTGTT
>CANJXV010000063.1 GCA_947478935.1 Comamonadaceae bacterium | reverse complement strand
CCGGTCAACCGCAATGCCGAAGCCAGGCGCTTTACCTGGTTGGTGGACGTGCTCTATGACCGGCATATCAAGCTGATTCTTTCAGCCGAAGTGCGACCCGAGGCGCTGTATACCGAAGGCCCGCTGGCGCATGAATTTCCGCGCACGGTATCGCGGCTCAATGAAATGCAAACCTCGCAGTTTCTGGACCTTGAACGCCGCAAGGTCGATACGGGCCTGACGTGAAGGTTTCCGCGTCATTCTTGGCCGAGGGCTTGGGTAGGCCAGTTGCAAGTATTCATAGGCCAAAAAAGCCTTGATTGATCGGATACCCATGACATTTAAGTGGCTGGTATCACATCGGAGCGCGCACGCGTGACATCCTTGGTTCACGCTGTCGAATCCGCGTTTGCTGAAGGCGGCGTATTGGCACGCAAGCTCGATGGATTTCTGCTGCGGCCGGGCCAGCAAGCCATGGCCCACGCCGTGGCAACGGTCATACAAGAGGGGGGCGTACTGGTGGTCGAAGCGGGTACCGGTGTGGGCAAGACCTTAGCCTACCTAGTTCCCGCATTGTTGAGCGGAGAAAAAATCATCATCTCTACCGCCACCAAGACGCTGCAAGAGCAGTTGTTTTTTCGCGATCTGCCACGGGTGGTGCGGGCCTTGGGCTTCCCCGTTCGCATGGCACTACTGAAAGGGCGCAGCAGCTACCTGTGTACGCAGCGTTTGTCCACCGCACACCAGGGGGCCTATGATTTTTCCGCACAAGATTTAGAACTACTGGAGACGGCGCGCCAATGGGCCCAGGGCACGGTCGAAGGCGACGTTGCCGAAATAGGCGCATTGCAAGACCATGCGGTGCTGGCCGGGCTGGTGACTTCTACCCGCGAAAATTGCCTAGGTGCTAGCTGTCCGCAGATCGGCAACTGTCATACCTTGAAGGCGCGCCAACGTGCCATGCAAGCGGAGTTGGTCGTTGTCAACCACCATTTGTTTTTTGCCGATGCGGGCGTGCGCGCATCGGGCGTGGCCGAACTGCTGCCCAGCGTGCGTACCGTCATCTTGGACGAGGCGCACCAACTCAGCGATATCGGTGTGCAGTTTTTAGGGGAACGCTGGAGCACCGCGCAGGCGCGCTCTTTGGCCCAGCAAGTGGCCGCGCAAAACAGCGGACCGGCGCGTGGCACGGCTGATTGGCTGGGTCTGGCAGCAGATTTGGCGCGAGCCGCAAATGTTTTGCACTTGTTGGCAATGTCTATTGGCCACCAGCCGCGGCGTTCGTGGATGGATGCCAGCCCCGACACGCTGCCGACCGCCGAGTGGGATGCCGCAATGGGCGACCTCTTGCGAACCGTGGATCGGGGTTTGCAGGCCTGTCGTTCCCTGGAGCAAGCCTGGTCCGAGTTGGCCGCGCTGTCGCAGCGTTTCCAGGATATGCATGACAGCCTAAGCCTGTTTTTACAAACGCGGCGAGCCGATCAACTGCGCTGGCTGGAATGTGGTGCCGAGCTGAACTTGCACCAAGCACCCCTGACGATTGCGGCGCAAATGCGCGCACTTTTACCAAGTTCTGATGCGCAAAGTACAGAGCGTGGCACATCCTGGGTGTTCACGTCTGCAACTTTGGGTACCGACGCCCAACTCAGTTGGTTTGTGAACCGCTGTGGTTTAGTGGGGCACACCGTTTTGCAAGTCCCCAGCCCGTTTGACTATGCCAGGCAAGCTGCTCTTTATGTGCCAAGCGAGGGGCAAGCTACCGTAGCAATAGACCACAGCGCCGGGGTCGCTGCGCTGGTTGCCAAAGGCGTCCGGATTCTGGGGGGCCGCACTATGGTGCTGACCACCACGCTGCGCGCTATGCGCGCCATAGCGCAGGCACTGATCACAGACTTGGCGGATACAGGCATCGCGGTATTGGTGCAGGGACAGTACTCCAAGCGCCTAATGATTGAAAAATTTTTGCGATCTCCTAGTGCAACCACGGATGGCATACACCAGGAGGAGGTCGGTAGCGTCCTCGTCGCGACCGCCTCTTTTTGGGAAGGCGTCGACATTGCGGGCGACGCCTTGCAAATGCTGGTGATTGACAAATTACCTTTCGCCCCCCCTGATGATCCCCTGGTACAGGCACGCGCTCTGGCAATAGAGCAGTCCGGCGGAACGCCGTTCAAAGAACTACACCTTCCCCAGGCAGCTCTTGCGCTCAAGCAAGGCGCAGGACGTTTGATCCGCAGCGAAACTGATCGGGGCGTGCTGGTGGTATGCGACCCGCGCCTGGTGCAAAAAGGCTACGGCAAGAAACTAGTGGCTGGATTGCCGCCAATGCGTCGATTAGATAATGAGCAGCAATGGCTAGACGTTTTGGAAGCCTTGCGCAAAGAGCGGCAGATGAATGTTCGGGGTGGCTTGGCTGCGCCTTGAAAGCGTACCAGTTTTACTTGAACCAATTGAAGTTGGGAAAACTCCAATCCAACTTGGTGGGATTAAGTTTATTCATGTCCAACCGGCTTTCAGAGTCCTTTTTGCCGTTTGGATTAAGAAATTCGCTGCCCGGGTAAGTCGCTTCCAAAACACGTTTTGCGTCTTGGCCTAGCTGGGTCATACCCAGCGCGTCATAGGATTTATAAATGAGGTAGAGCGCTTCTTCCACCGACGGTACATCGCGGTAATCGGCAACGGCGGTTTGCGCCCGGTTAAGGGCAGCTACATAAGCACCTCTCTTAAAGTAGTACTTGGCTACATAGACTTCGTTTTTCGCGAGCATCTGAACGATGTAGCGCATACGCAAAAGGGCGTCCGGCGTATAGCGCGATTGCGGAAAGCGATTGCTCAATTCCTTGAATGATTCAAAAGACTCTTTGGCGGCTTTTTGATCACGCTCGGCCAAGTCCTGTCCGGTGTAGGCGCCGAAAATTCCCAGGTTTTCATTGAAATTGGACAGCCCTTTGAGGTAAAGCGCATAGTCCAGGGCGGGGCTGGCCGGGTGCAACCGCAAAAAACGGTCTAGTGTCGCAATGGCTTGGGCTTTGTCACCGGCTTTGAATTGCGCGTAAGCTTTGTCCAGTTGGGCTTGTTGTGCCAAGGGCGTTCCTGCTGCCCTAGATTCCAATTTTTCCAAAAAGGGAATGGCTTTGTCCCATTGACCCGAATCCATCAGGTCCCGCGCTTCGCTGTACAGCTTGTCAGAGCTCAAACCCGCCGTTTTATCTTCAGGGGTCGTGGAGCAGGCGCTCAATAAGCCGAATGTCAGAGCCAAAAGCACCGAGTAAACAACCGATAATTTGACTCTCAACATGGTAAAAACTTTCGTGGAATACGCCAATCCCATTATATCGAGCACCCCTTTGGAGGCACCTGATCACGAAGATGGCGAAGATCTCGTAGCCTCTGCAGTTGAGCTTCGCCAGCTCAGCGTAGGACTGCACCTCCATGGCCAACGGCTAGACAAAGTTCTGGTGCAGGTGGCACCGGAGTTTTCGCGTAATTACTTGCAACAATTGATAGATGCTGGTGGCATTTGCGTCAATGGTGTGCAGACGCACAAGCAGGCTGCAAAGCTTAAAGCGGGCGACGTTTTGCAGTTGGAGTTAAGACCGACAGCGCAAAGTCAGGCCTTTGCCCCCCAGGCCATGGACTTGCAAGTGGTTTACCAGGATGCGCAGGTCTATGTGCTGGATAAGCCGGCAGGTCTGGTGGTGCACCCGGCGCCCGGCAATTGGAGCGGTACTTTATTGAACGGGCTTTTGGCCATGGACCCCGATTTGGCGGCGGTGCCGCGCGCGGGCATCGTGCATCGTTTGGACAAAGATACGAGTGGCCTCATGGTGGTGGCGCGGACCCGCCAGGCCATGGACGCTTTGGTGCAGGCCATTGCCGCGCGCAGCATGCACCGCCAGTATTTGGCCCTAGGCAAAGGGCCCTGGCGTGGTAAAGCTGAGCAAAGCGTAAAAGCACCGATAGGCCGCGACCCCCGCAACCGCTTGCGTATGGCCGTCGTCGATCTGGCGACCTCACCAGGTAAAACCGCGCAGACCGATATGTATTTGCTGGGACAGACGCCCCAAGGCTGTCTCGTCCATTGCGTGCTGCATACCGGGCGCACCCACCAAATTCGGGTGCACATGGCCTCGCTGGGGCAGCCCTTGCTGGGGGATACGGTATACGGCGGGCCGCCCGTGCCGGGTCTTGCGCGCCAGGCGCTCCATGCCTTCAGGCTGGCTTTTGCCCACCCCATTACCGGTGCACCGCTGGCCTTCGAAAGCCCCTTGCCACCTGATTTGGCCGCCCTGCTGGCTGCTTGGGCCCTTCGTTACAATGTTGCTCCCCTATAGACGCCCCGGCGCCTGACCCTCGCTGCATTTTGGAGCAGCCACTTTGGGGTTCCAGAAAATGCGACTTTCGCGCTTCAAGCGCAAGCGCTATCTGCTCCACTATTTGAATAATGACTATGGCCCACGCTTTGCGAATCCTGGAAACCGCACTCTTGTGCGGACAACAAGCCTTAAGCTTGCGCGACATGGCCACTTTGTTTCAGGACACTTTGGGCGAAGAGGACATCCGCGCGCTGTTGGCCGAATTGGAAACCGAATGGGCGTCTAAAGGCATTGAGCTGGTTCAAGTAGCCACCGGTTGGCGTTTCCAAAGCCGTTCGGACATGCGCGAATACCTGGACCGTCTGCACCCGGAGAAGCCTCCTCGGTATACCCGCGCTACGCTAGAGACGCTGGCCATCATCGCCTATCGGCAGCCGGTAACCCGCGGAGATATGGAAGATATACGTGGCGTGACTATCAATTCGCTACTACTCAAACAACTCGAAGACCGGGGCTGGGTCGAAGTCATTGGTCACCGCGAGGCTCCCGGGCGTCCGGCCTTGTTCGCCACGACCAAGCAATTTTTGGACGATTTAGGCCTTTCGAGCCTGGGGGACTTACCGCCATTGGAAGCCATGGGCCAGGCCAATGTAGAAATACTGGCCGATGCCGTGGCAGGCGCCAGCCCCAATGCAGAGCTGCTATTGGCAACGCCCGAACCAGCCAGTGACGACGCGGACCCTGGCTCGGCTGAACTGGCATTAATTGCGCCCGATCAGATCGCAGAATCGGACCTTGCTGACCCCGAAAGCCCTGTTTGAACATTGCCCAGGAAAGCCCACCACTGTGACACACCCCAAGGCCGATGAGGCTTCGCCTGACCAGACTGTTGGCTTGACACAGCCGTCTACCGCTGTGCAGCAAGTAGTCGACCCAGTACTTGATGAGCCTGAAAGCGCACGCGGCGATGCCGCAGCTTCACCGGGGGAAACCGCACCCTTGGCCGCTACCCTATTTGAGGCAGTCGTGTCCGGTGCATTTGATTTGGAAGATGACGAAGCTTCCCGGCCAGAGCCGCGCCGCATCTTGCAGCCCCAAGCCGAAACGCCAAAATTACACAAAATTTTGGCGCAATCGGGCATGGGTTCCCGCCTAGAGATGGAGCGACTGATCTTGGAAGGGCGCATTTCGGTTAACAACGAACCGGCGCATATCGGTCAGCGGATTCAGTTTGGTGACCATATCAAAGTCAATGGCAAGCCGGTGCGCTTTCGTATCGATCCGCCGCCCGCGCGCGTGATCGCTTACCACAAGCCGGTGGGCGAAGTGGTGACGCACGATGACCCGCAAAACCGGCCCACGGTATTTAGACGCTTGCCCAAGCTGCAGCAAGGTAAATGGCAATCGGTAGGTCGGCTAGACCTCAATACCGAAGGCTTGTTGCTCTTCACCAGTTCCGGCGATCTGGCTAATCAGTTGATGCATCCGCGTTTCGGGCTGGAGCGCGAATACGCGGTGCGGGTTTTAGGCTCGCTAAGCCGAGACGAAAAGCACCTGTTGCTTGACGGGGTTCGCCTGGACGACGGCTTGGCCCAATTTGGGACCATCCAGGATGGTGGCGGGGAGGGCAGCAATTGCTGGTACCGTGTCACGATTTCCGAAGGCCGTAACCGAGAAGTGCGTCGAATGATTGAGGCGGTAGGCCATGCAGTTAGCCGCCTGATCCGCATCCGTTACGGTGCCATGCTGCTGCCGCGCGGCCTCAAACGCGGCGCCTGGATGGAGTTGGAGGAATCCGATATCCGCGCCTTGACGCAGGCTGCTGGCGGCCCCGCCGGTGCGCCCGGACAAGCCGCTCCCGGTCGGCCTGAACGTGCCGGGCCAGGCGTTCCGGGGCGTGCAAAAACCCGTGGCCCGGGTTCCACCAGAGGGCCGCGAAGCGGTCGGGCCCCCATGGCTACCCAGAAAAAATTTGGCAGCCCGATGGGCGATATGCGCACAACCTTAGCGAAGGCGCCCGCGGGCCAGCCCGATCCTTTAAAAACGTCGGTCGGCTATATCGGTGCCGAAAGCTTGACGCGTCAGCGCAAACAGCAGGGCGGCAAGCCCAGCGCTATGCCCTTTGGTCCCAAGGGAAAAGGGCGCCCCCGCTAGGGGCCGGGTGCTAAAATCGGGCGCTTTGCCACGCAGGGTGGCGATACTATTCAAAACTAAGGTTTACTTAAGACTATGGCAATCGAACGCACTCTCTCCATCATTAAACCCGACGCTGTGGCGAAAAACGTCATCGGGCAAATTTACGCCCGCTTCGAAGGCGCTGGACTGAAGGTGATCGCGGCCCGTATGGCCCATCTCTCGATCGCTGAGGCGCAAGCGTTTTACGCTGTACACAAAGAGCGCCCTTTTTTCAAAGATTTGGTGGATTTCATGATCTCCGGTCCTGTGATGATCCAGGTTCTGGAAGGCTCCAATGCCATCGTCACCAACCGAGACCTAATGGGCGCTACCGACCCCAAGAAAGCCAACCCCGGCACCATTCGTGCCGACTTTGCGGCCAGCATCGACGCTAACGCCGTCCACGGTTCCGACGCACCGGAAACAGCGGCAGCGGAAATCGCGTTTTTCTTCCCCGGCATGCAGATTTACGCGCGCTAAACCCGACTATGCGGGCCAACCTACTCGACTACGACCTCGAGGGTTTGGCCCTTTTTTGCGAGCGCCTGGGCGAGAAGCGATTCCGGGCAGTGCAGTTATTTCGCTGGGTTCACCAACGAGGCGCGAGCGAATTTGACGCCATGACCGACTTAGCAAAGTCCTTGCGTGAAAAACTCAAAACTAGCGCCCTGGTAAAAGCTTTGCCGGTAATTTCGCAGCATGTGTCGGCTGACGGCACGATTAAATGGTTATTCGATGTGGGTGTAGGTGATGCCATTGAGGCGGTTTATATCCCCGAGGCAGACCGTGGCACTTTATGTGTTTCATCCCAAGCCGGTTGCGCCGTAGCTTGCCGTTTTTGTTCTACTGGCCACCAGGGGTTTAGCCGCAACCTAACGGCAGGCGAAATCATTTCCCAGCTGTGGTTTGCCGAGCATTTTTTGCGCAAACACCTGGGGCGGGATGAACGCATTATTTCCAATGTCGTCATGATGGGGATGGGGGAGCCGCTGCAAAACTATACCGAACTGCTTCCAGCCTTACGCACTATGCTCGATGACCACGGCTACGGTTTGTCGCGCCGCCGGGTAACGGTATCCACCTCCGGCATGGTGCCCATCATGGACCGCCTGGGCCAAGATTGCCCGGTAGCTCTGGCCGTCTCCTTGCATGCACCGCAGGACGCGCTACGCGATGACTTGGTCCCTTTGAATAAAAAATATCCGCTTGATGAACTGATGCGCGCTTGCGAACGCTATCTGGCAGTGGCGCCGCGCGACTTCATCACATTTGAGTACTGCATGTTGCAAGGCGTGAATGACACGCCTGCCATGGCGCAGGAACTGATTACGCTGCTGCGCTACTACGGCCAGGGTCGTGTGGGCTGGTGCAAGCTAAATCTGATTCCTTTCAACCCTTTTCCCGCCTCGGGCTTGCAGCGCTCCACAAAGGCAGTCGTGGCGGCTTTTGCCCGCACCTTGAATGATGCGGGCATCATCACTACGGTACGTAAAACCCGTGGGGACGATATTGACGCTGCTTGCGGCCAGCTGGCCGGTGAGGTGCGTGACCGCACGAGCGTGATGCTGCGAATGGATAAGCGTAAAGCGCGCGAATCCGGACATTGCGGTGCGGCGAGGAATGTGGAGGCGCTGGATGCGGTCTGATGTGCAGGCTTTCGCGGCGTGTGTGTTTGGCCGTGCCAATGCCCATTGCTTGGCTGGCGGGCGTCTTTTTGCGGGCTTGTGCTTGTTGGTGTTACTGGCCGCATGCACGGGCATGGGCAAGACCGATTTGAGCACCAGCGCGGACGATACCGAAGCACGCAAACGTGCCCGCGTGTACCTGGAGTTGGCGTCCACCTATTTTTCCGACGGAAAAAACACGTATGCGCTGGACGCGGTAAAACAAAGCTTGGCGGCGGACAATGGCTTGTTCGAAGCGCATAACCTGCGTGGCCTGATTTATATGCGGATGAACGAACCTGCATTGGCCGAGGACGGCTTTCGCAAAGCACTGGCGGTGCAGCCGCAGGCCGCTTCGGCGCAACACAATTACGGATGGTTTTTGTGCCAGCAGGGCCGAATGAGTGAGGCTATGGCCCAGTTTGCTGCTGCGCTGGCCAACCCCAACTACGACGCCCGAGCCAAAACTTGGATGACGCAGGGCATGTGTCAGGCTAAAGCCGGACAGGCGGCTAACGCGGAAAAAAGTTTGCTCATGGCCTTCCAATTGGAGCCCACCAATCCGGTTGTCACCTATAACTTGGCTTTGCAATTGTTTAGGCAGGGGGATTACGCAAGGGGGCAGGCTTTTATCGCACCGGTCAATGCTTCACAGTGGGCTAATGCGGAGAGTTTATGGCTGGGTATCAAGCTGGCCCGCAAAAGTGGCGACGGCGCGCAGGTAACGGCACTTAGCGCCAGTATGCGTAAGCGCTTTCCCCAGTCCCGTGAGGTGAGTTTGCTCGACAAAGAGGTGTTCGATGACTGATGCAGACGAACCAACGATCGGCCTGCGCGTGCCGTCCGAATTTGCTGATACTGAGGGCGCTGCGAAAGCACTGAGTGTTGGACAGCAGTTGCAGCGCGCGCGCATGGACGCCGGTATGTCCTTGGAAAGTTTGTCGGCGCGACTGAAAGTATCCGTGCTGCGCTTACAAGCCTTTGAGAATGACCAGTTTGAAGAAGGCCCTAATCTGCACATTGGCCGGGCCATGGTGGCCAGCGTAGCCCGTTTTCTTGGGTTGGATGCACAGGCTGTGCTGGCGCAATTGCCCAAGCCTAAGGCCCAGGCGCCATCGGCCGCTACGTATGAAGCAGCTGTGGGCCTTGGCAGGGAAACCCGGCTGACGATGCGCGGCAATGATCGCAGTCCGATCTCTCCTGTTTGGTGGATCGCTTTTGCTTTGCTGATGCTCGCTGGGGTGGTGTATTTTTACCCGCAAATCGCACAACTAAACCACCGAGCGCCGGGTGCGGCCCCGCCGGAGCTTGCCGTCTCCGGAGCGCCAGCGACCCAAGCGGGGCAGGATGATGCGGCACAAACCGCGCCTGCCCCATTGCCTGCGGCGTCCATGCCAGAAGTGCCTGCTTCGCCTGCTGCACCGGATCGCAGCGCATCAGCTATGAAGGCGGTGCAGTCTGTGCTGCTATTCAAAGCGCGCGGTAGCACCTGGATTGAAGTTACCGATGGCAAAGGAACGGTATTGTTGCGACGTACATTGGCGGCTGCTGAAGCTGCCGAGGTAGGTGGGGATCTACCGCTTTCAGTGGTAATAGGGCGGGCCGACCATACCGAGGTTGTGGTGCGCGGCGCGCCGTTTACTTTGGGACCACATACCCAGGACAATGTTGCCAGATTCAAGGTGCCATGATGACAAATCAGATTATTTTGAACTCCAATGGTGTAGCCGCGCGCCAAGGCCTGCAGGCTATCGTGCGCTGGGGCGGTAATGTGGTGACCATAGGCGGCGGGGCCCCAGTGCGCATTCAGTCCATGACCAATACCGATACCGTGGACGTGATAGGTACCGCTATCCAGGTGAAGGAGTTGGCGCTGGCCGGTTCGGAGATGGTGCGCATCACTGTCAATACGCCGGAAGCAGCGCAAGCGGTTCCGCACATCCGTGAACAATTGGACCGCATGGGCATCGCCGTGCCCCTGGTGGGTGATTTCCATTACAACGGTCATCGCTTGCTGACGGATTTCCCCGATTGCGCGCAGGCGCTTTCCAAATATCGCATCAATCCTGGCAACGTGGGCAAGGGCGACAAGAAAGACCGCCAGTTCGGACAAATGATTGAAGCAGCAATGCGTTGGGACAAGCCGGTGCGTATCGGTGTCAACTGGGGCAGCCTAGACCAAGAGTTGCTCGCTGATTTGATGGACGCCAATAGCAAGCTGTCCGAGCCGCGCAATTACAAACAGGTGATGTACCAGGCCTTGATCAGTTCGGCGGTGGGTTCGGCGCAACTGGCGCAGTCCATGGGTATGGCGGCCAATCAGATCATCATTTCGTGCAAAGTCAGTGGCGTACAGGACTTGATTGCGGTCTATCGCGAACTCGGGCGCAGCACGTCCTATCCTTTGCATTTAGGCCTTACCGAGGCAGGCATGGGCACCAAAGGCACGGTCGCTTCAGCCGCAGCTTTGTCGGTATTGCTGCAAGAGGGCATTGGCGACACGATCCGGGTATCGCTCACTCCAGCGCCAGGTGAGTCGCGTAATCAAGAGGTGGTCATCGCCGCCGAAATTTTGCAGGCGCTGGGCTTGCGTGCTTTTGTACCCAGCGTCACGGCCTGCCCAGGGTGTGGCCGTACCACCAGCACCACTTTCCAAGAGCT
>CANJXV010000062.1 GCA_947478935.1 Comamonadaceae bacterium | reverse complement strand
ACGCGGATCTGGTCGCCTAAGCGGGTGATGGCAATCTTGCGCGAGTCGTCGATCACCGACACCGAAGGCGCCCGCTCGGGCCGCATTATGGGGAATGTGGCGCTATAGCCTTTGCCCGGGTAAATCGGCAAGTCCACGCCCACGCGGCGTAGCAGGGGTGCGCTGTAGGAACCGCAGGCCACCACTACCGCGTCGGCGGCAATGGTGCGCGCAATCCCGCCCGCGCTGATTGCTGCGCCATCTGCGCTGGCCGCGTTAAATAGGCCGTCGCCACCATCCACGCCACCATTTGTCATAGGTCGCACGCGCGCGCCGCGCACCATGGCGCCCGTCACCTCCAGACTCTCCAGCCGGTGTGAAAACAAAAATTCCACACCGCGCGCCGCACAGACGCGCGCCAGGCCTTGGGTAAACACACACGCGTCGCCCGACTCATCGCTTGCGGTAAACGTAGCGCCCACAATGCGCTCACTAAAAGGCGCCAGCGTGGGTTCCAGTTGCAGCAATTGGGCGGTGCTGATGACCTTGCGCTCCACGCCAAACTGCTGCATCAAGGCAGCCAGTTCGCAGGCGCTGTTAAACGCCGCTTGGTCGGCAAAAAAATGCGAGATGCCGCGCTCCAGCCGGTGGTAATCAATGCCGGTTTGTGCCACCAGTTCTTTGAGCGCCGCATGGCTGTAAGCGCCCAGGGCCACGATATGGCCTACGTTGCGATGGAATGCCGCATCATTGCATTGGGCAAGAAATCGCAGACTCCAACGGTACTGCTGCCAGCCTTCACCCAGCGGCCATTGTGGCCGGAACAAAAGCGGCGCCTCTTTACTGAACATCCACTTGAGCGCTTTGAGCGGTGCATCGCGGTTAGCCCAGGGTTCGCAATGGCTGACCGAGATCTGCCCTGCATTGGCAAAACTGGTTTCCATCGCCGCATCGGCCTGGCGCTCCACCACCGTGACCCGGTGGCCACGCTCGGCCAAATACCAGGCGGTGCTAGTGCCGATGATGCCGGCACCGACCACAACAATATGCATAAAAAATCCTGTTGCGCGCCCGCCTTGAAAACGGCAGAGGGCGCTGGAGAATACGGCCAGAGATTGAACTATGCAGTCGCAAATTGGTCGAAATCGATTACAAAACAACCCAAAGGCTAAAATTCAGACATGCCTTCCAAATCGCTGCCCAAAGTGTCCTTCAAGACCCAGATGCTACAGGCGCGCGAAGACGCCATCATCCAGACCGCCAGCGCATTGCTGGCGCAAAAAGGTTTTGAGGCCATGACGGTCGATGAAGTCGCCGCCACCGTCGGCATTGCCAAAGCCAGTTTGTACAAGCATTTCCCCAGCAAAGAAGACCTGGCGGCAGCGGCCATGGTCAAGCTCATGCAAAGAGCGCAGGCTTATTTGCGCGACTTACCAGCGCAAAACGCCATGGCGCAATTGCGCGCTGTAGCGCGCTGGACCATGGAGTTGCAGTTGCTAGGTCAGATGCCCTCGCTGCCCAGTCGCAATTCCACCTTGCGCGCCAAGCTCATGGCCAATGCACAGTACATGGATGGCCTGATTGAAGTGAGCGATCGCTTGGGCGGCTGGATTGA
This sequence comes from Comamonadaceae bacterium, assembly GCA_947478935.1. Taxonomy (GTDB): domain Bacteria; phylum Pseudomonadota; class Gammaproteobacteria; order Burkholderiales; family Burkholderiaceae_C; genus Allorhodoferax. The sequence goes on along the minus strand of CANJXV010000062.1, from coordinate 9,255 downwards.
AGAGGCGCAAGCGCAAGGCCATTTGCAATCAAGCCTGCCGCCAATTGCAGTGCTCTACACCTTGTACGCCCGCGCGTGTGACCCGGTGCTGGAGTTTTTGAAAATGGGTGGCCAGTATGACGATGCACAAATCATCGACCTGGTGATGCGTGCCTGCTTTGATGGATTAGCGTCCCGCTAAATGTCAATCACCGCTTGCGCTCGAAAGTGGGTTTGCTCTTTTTTGCGCGCATAGCCCAGCGGATTTGCGACCACCCGGCAGCCACGGTGTACATAGTCTTGCGCGGTGTGCAAATGCCCGTGCAGCCAGAGCGCAGCCTGCGGCAACAAGTCATCTAAAGCATTGCAAAAACCGGCGGTTCCGGGCACGCGGCCATAGCGCGGATCGGCGCTGTGCAGGCTGGGTGCAAAGTGCGTGACGACGATGGTTTTGCCTTCAAAGGGCTGACTTAAGGCATCGCGCAACCAGGCTTGGCATTGCAGACCTTCTTCGCGTACGGCTTCGGATAAAAAAGCTTGGCCATAGCGCAGCGTGCCAGTTTTTTTCAAGTAATAGTCAGCCGCGCGAAACGCTTTTTCGCGCGCTTTGCGATTGTCTGCATTACTTTCCCATGCAGCGAGCGCATTCAAAGTGTGCGCATCATGCGGTGCATCCCTGTTCACCGTAGTGTCTGACCACGGACGCGGTGTGGCTGCTAGCGCATCGAAATCAGTCCACAGCGTCGTACCCAGCAGTCGCAGCGCCTGGCCATCCGTACTTCGCCCCGGTAGCGTGAGCACCTGCCGGTCTAGCCAGGTGATGCCCAGACGCGCGCAGGTCTCGCGCAAGCGGGCATGGCCGGCATCAAAGTCCAGACTGTCGTACTCATGGTTGCCTGGCACAAAATACACCGGCACCGGCCAGCCATGCAGCGGCGAAAACTGCGCCAGGCCGAAATCCGCGTCCTGCAATTTGGAGCCACTTTGGTACGAGCCGATGTCCCCCGCTAGCACCAAGAAGTCCGCGTCCGGGGCGGGTTGCGCCACAAAATCAGGCTGCGATTCCAGATGCACATCAGACAACAATTGCAGCTTCATGGCGCTGCACTCCGCGCAGCCATCGGTACGGCTTGCGCCACGGCATGCACCTGGGCGCGCAACCAACTTTGCGCGCTGTCTGCATCATGGCGCTGGTGCCATAGCGCATCGACCTGAATCGGCGGTACATCAAACGGCAATTCATGCACCGCCAGTTGCGGTGCAAAGCCGGTAACCTGCACGAAATGCCGTGGCATAACGGCCAACAAATCCGAGTGCGCCACCACGCTGCCAGTAGTGAAAAACTGGTTCACCGTCAGCACCACGCGGCGCGAGCGGTTGACCGAGGCCAGGGCCTCATCAATCAGCCCGTAGGCGCGGCCCGAAAAACTGACCAGTGCATGCTGCGCCTCGCAAAAAGCGTCCAGGTCGAGCGGCACCTTGGCTAGCGCATGGTCTTTGCGCATGACACATACATAGTCGCTGGAAAAAAGCCGCTGCTGGCCAAAGCGCACGGCCTGCCCGTTTTGTCTTTGCTGGGCGATGGCTGCCAAGGCGGCAGGGAAATGGCCTAGCGCCAGATCCACCTCGCCGTCTTCTAGCATGCGCCGGGGGTCGCGTGTGGTTAGCGGCACGGTGCGCAAAGACACGCCGGGTGCCTGCTGCAGCAATCCCTGTACCAAACCCGGCATCAGCTGCGAAGCGGTGGCGTCGGCCATGGTCAGCACAAAGCTGCAAACGGTATCGGCCGGTGAAAACGGATGCGGCGCCAAGGCACTTTGTAAGCGCGCCAGCGTCTCGCGCACCTGCGGCCACAGTAGCAGCGCCTTGGGCGTGGGCTGCAAGCTGCGCCCTTGGCGCACCAGCACGTCGTCCGCCAATGCCTCGCGCAAGCGGCGCAAAGCATTGCTTACCGCAGGCTGCGTCAAGGAAAGCACCTGCGCCGCCCGCGTCAGGCTGCGCTCGGCCATCACCACATCAAAGACTTTGAGCAGGTTCAGGTCGAAGTTGCGCAGTTGCGGTACGGGCAGGGTCATATATAGATTTTATGAATGTCTGAAATCAAAAATATAAAGTGGACTCGCATTAGAGTAAACCCTAGTATTGCACCCATCGCATCGCCTTTGCGGCCTAGTCATGTTTTTTAAGGAGTTTGCTATGTCTAATTTCATGCTTTACCAAACAGCCTCTCAGGACGTCCATGCTCCGTCGCAGCGTCCAGTCAAGCGCATTGCGCCCTCGCAGGGCTTGGCCGGGCTGCTATCAGCTTCGGTCTTTGCCGCTTTGCTCGCCGTGGCAGATCAGGTGATTGACAGCTGGGCCGACGGGCATATGTTGCTCGCCTGGGTGATGTTATGGCTGTCGATCTTCGGAGGCCTTGCCCTCTTGACCCGGCCCATGCGCCGCGCCAGTACCGCCAGCGCGCTCTGGCTTCAAACCCGCGTGGCAGCGCTGGTGCAGTCGCGCCGTGAAGCGGCTTTGTGGGAGTTGGCAATACACGACCCGCGCATGCTGCAGGAATTACGCGCAGCCAAGGCCCGTAGCCAGGACATCTGACGCGTGCGCGCAGGCCTTACCTAGGCTGCCTGCAGGTTCAGTGAATCACGTTTTTTAGGCCAACTGTGTAAGCGCGGTGCCCGATTGCGACTGTAAAAAATCAAGACTTTCACGGGCGGGTAAGTGCAACCAGTGTGCATAGAGCGCAGGCGGCACCACCACCACCATGCGCTTCTCATCGCCGGCCTTGTGCATCTCGCGCATGACCGGGTGTGCATCGGCGTTTATTGTCAGCATGGTGAAGCTGAAAATTTCCTGTTCCTGCGCACGCCAGCACGACCACAAACCGGCCACCCCCAGCGGCGCACCGTCGGCGCTGCCAATGCGCGCCGCCACCGCCCGCCCGCTGCGCTAGTCTGGCTCAAACAAGGCCTCTGCGGGAATGATGCAATGTTGACCGCGCCGCCAGGCGTCGCGAAAGCTAGGTTTTTCAGAGGCGGTTTCACTGCGCGCGTTGTAGGTGCTGCGCGTGATCCGCAAATCGGTGGCCCAATGCGGCACCAGGCCGAACAAACCGGTAAGCGCCTGCACGCGGCCCGCAGCCGGTGCTGTGCCCGGTGGGGTGTTGCGGATAAACATCGCCCGGTAACCCGGCCACACGTCGGCCTGGCCTACGTCCTCGGGCAGGCCGATGCCGAAATGGCGCTCAAACCGTTCGCGCCCTTGAATGCCTTGGTAATGGCTGCACATAGGGTGTATTGTCTGCCGGACGGTGCTTTGCAAGCTTCTTTACAAGCACTTTTTGCAATCGACATACGGGCCGCCTACAGTGGGCCCCGGTTTAACTTGAAAGTTTTGCTATGCGTTTTTCACTTGTGCCCTCTCTGCGTTGGTTCGTCACCAGCTTTTTGGCCTTGGCCTGCAGTTTGGCGCTGGCCTTGCCTAGCCCCAAAGACATTAGCGCAGCCGTCGAAGCGGGCGACCTCGCCCGTGCTGAAACCTTGTTGCACGAGGTATTGAAAGAAAAACCCAACAGCGCCAAAGCGCACTACGAGCTGGGCGAAGTGCTGGCCCGCGCCAAACGCTACGACGAAGCCCTTGTGCAACTGAACCAGGCCCGTGCCATGGACCCCGCGCTGAAATTTGCTTCCAGTCCTGATAAGTTTTCGCAAACCATGGACAAGGTCAGCGCCGCTGCCGCTGCGGCTAAGACGGCTGCCACCGGTCAGACCCTCAACCCAGCTCCCGCAGCCGCACCCGCACATAGCGCCATGGCGCCCGCTGCAAGCGCATCGTCATTCCCCACCGGCTACGTGGTTGGCGGCATCATTTTGCTGGTCATGTTATTCGTGCTGATTCGCCGCAGCCAAGCACCGCGCCCCACGCCTATGCCCATGGGCGCTTATCCCGGCGCGCCGGGCTATGCCCCCGGTGGCGCCATGGCGCCCGCACCCTATGGTGGTTATGGTGCTCAGCCGCAAGCGGGCTCAGGCATCGGCGGTGCCGTGCTCGGTGGCGTGGCCGGATTGGCCGCCGGTTACGCCTTAAGCAAGGCCATGGAAGGTGGCAATGCCAACGCCGGCCAAGCGCAGCACGCAGCAGCAGCCAATGAAGGCTACGTCCCTTTCGATACGCCCTCCGCTGCTGATATGGGCAGTTTTGATGCGGGTTCAGGCAGCGGCTGGGACGCACCCGACAGCGGTGGCGGTGATTCAGGCGGTGACTGGTAAGCAAATGGCTTAGTGCCTGCAACACCACAGCAGCCAGTTGCGGTTCCATCAAGCGCCTACGGGCGCGCGCTTGGATGGCTTCAGTTAAGCTAAGGGCCGCTTCGCGCAGTGCGCACAGCTCAACCCAGGAGCCCCGCCCATGAGCACTTCAGACACCACAGGATTCGGCAAATTTGTGCCCGGCTTTGACTTTTTGCAAAACCTCGCCAAGGCGGCAGGTGGCGCGGGCGGCAGTCCATCGGCCATGCCCAATATGGCGCAGTGGCTGGTGCCCAGCCTCAAAGTCGAGGACCTGGAAAAACGCATCGAAGAGCTCAAGCATGTGCAGTTCTGGCTGGACCAAAACGCCCGCGCACTCAGCGCCACCATCCAGGCGCTGGAAGTGCAAAAAATGACCATGGAAACCTTGAAGGGCATGAACTTCACCATGGGTATGCCCGGTGCCGCGACGGCTGCCGCCACCCCCAAACCCGCACCGGCCGCAGGGCCACCGCCCGCGCCGGAGCCCACTGCTGCTGACGCCCCCAAACGCAAAACCAAAGCCCAGCCTGACGCCAGCAAGGTGATTGACCCGATGCAGCTATGGGGGGCGCTCACCCAACAGTTTCAGCACATCGCCAGCACGGCGCTGCAAGACGTGGCCAAGCACAGCGCCGCAGTGGTCGGCAGTGCGAAAGCGGCGGGCAAATCGGGCGCCACTAAAGCCAAGAGCACCGCCGCGAAAACCGCAGGCAAAGCGCCACGCAAAACTACGGCTGCCAAGCGCAGTACCAAGCCGCGCCGCAGCGCCAGTTAAAACGGCGTCCTTGCACCTAGCCGACAGCCCACTATGCAAACTTTTTCCTACGCGCACGCGACGCACCCCGATTGGCAAGGCGCCAGCGCTTTGGTGCTGGCGCAGTTGCGCGGCCAGATGTCCAGCTCACTGCATGCGGTCACCCCCACGCTGGCCTTGCTGTACATCACCGACCATTACGCCCAGGACGCGCAAGAAATTTTGGACCATCTGAGCGCCGAACTGCCATCGGTTACCGACTGGTCTGGCACCGTCGGCATTGGCATCGCCGCCAACAATGTGGAGTACTTTGACGAACCCGCTATGGCCGTCATGTTGCTCGATCTGCCATCGGACCAATACCGCGTGTTTTCTGGTGTATCGCCCTTAAGCCTGGGCTTTGAAGCCCATACCGCGCTGGTGCACGCCGACGGCGCTACGGCAGACCTACCCGAATTGCTGGCCGAAATGTCGGGCCGCACCGAAACCGGCTATTTGTTTGGCGGGCTGGCCAGCAGCCGGGGCAAAAGCGTGCAGTTTGCGCTGGCGGCCGATGGCAATCTGAGTGGTCAGGGTCTGGCCAAGGGCGTGTTCAGCGGAGGCTTGAGCGGCGTCGCTTTCGGGCCCGAAGTCGCGGTGGTATCGCGCGTCACCCAGGGTTGCAAACCGGTGTCGCGCGCCCGCGTGATCACCGAGGCACATAACAACCTGGTTCTCAGCTTAGATGGCGAGCCAGCTCTGGATACCTTGCTTGCAGATTTGTCGATTTCGCTGGAGCGGCCGCAGGAAGCTTTGAAAGCAGTGCGCAACACCCTGGTCGGCTTGGCCAATCCGCCTACCGGCAGCGACAGCGCTGCCGTGCGAAAGACGGGTAATTTTGGCAGCGACGTTTTGGTGCGCCACATCATCGGCCTGGACCCCGGCCACCGCGGAGTTGCCCTGAGCGACCATGCCCGGGTCGGCGGCCAACTGGCTTTTTGCCAGCGCAATGTGCATGCCGCTCGCGCAGATTTAACGCGCATTTGCGCGGAGATACGCGAAGAACTGAGCCCGGAGGAGATGCTGGAGCCTCAGCCAGTCGGCGCAAGGGGTTCAGGTACTGGTGGGTCTGCCCCGGTACAAAGAGGCATTACCGGCGCGATTTACGTCAGCTGCACTGGGCGCGGCGGCCCGCACTTTGGTGGCGCCAGCGCAGAAATGCAGATCGTGCGCCACGCTTTAGGCGATGTACCACTGATCGGTTTTTTTGCCGGTGGCGAAATTGCACACCAACATTTATACGCTTATACCGGTGTTTTAACGGTTTTTACCGTAGATAAATAGCGTTTTAACGCCTAGGCCACGCTGGCCCGTTGCAGGCGGTCGGCCACGCCTGCCCATTCCATGCTCTGGGGTGTTGATTCCACCCAAATTTCCTCGGCGCCTGCGTCGTCGAGCGCACGCAAGGTGGCAAACAAATGCTGTGCCGCGCGGGCCGCGTCTTGGGGCATTGCGCGTAAGAGCAATTGCGGCGGCCCATTTAAGCAGTCTTGGGGCTGGGCTGCTTCCTCAGCCGAAATGGCGGGCCGGGTGCGCATATAAACGCCGATGCGCCCAGCCACGGCGCGCCTCTGCCCCGAGCCCGGCTGCAAGGCTTGCTGCAAGGCGGTGGTGCCCATGAGGCGCACTTTGGCTTCAGGCGCGTAGTGCGCTACCAGGGTGCCCGAGGCGCGGGGCGCGGCCTGGCCGCTTGCTAGTTCGTGCGGCAGCCGCACGGCCTGGCCGCAGGCCTGGCTGAGTTCCGCCAGGCTGATGGCGCCAGGCCGCAAAAGCACGGGTTCGCCGCGTGTGCAGTCCACAATCGTGGATTCAATACCTACCTCGCAAGGCCCGCCGTCCAAAATCAGCAGGGCGGCCGGGTCATCCGCGTCCCGGTCGGTATTGAACTCGCTGTGGACGTGCTGTGCCGTGGTCGGGCTGACGCGGCCAAAACGGTTGGCGCTGGGCGCGGCCAGGCCCCAGACCACGCTGCCTTGCACGCCGTGGCGCAGGGCGCGCAGCAGGGCCTGGGCGGCGGGGTGCGCCGGGCAGCGCAAGCCTACAGAGTCCTGCCCGCCCGCAGCTGCAGCGGCCACATCCTCGCGGCGCGGCAGTATCAGCGTCAGCGGCCCGGGCCAAAAAGCTTGCATCAGGCGCATTGCAAATTCTGGAATCTCACGGGTGAAGTAGCGCGCGCCGCTCAGGCCACCGTCCAAATCGGCCACATGCACGATTAGCGGATGGTCGGCCGGGCGGCCTTTGGCGGCAAAAATCGCGGCTACACCCTCTTCGTGGTCAGCGTCTGCTGCCAGGCCATAGACGGTCTCTGTCGGTAGTCCGAGTAAGCCGCCCTGGCGCAGCACCCGCTCACAGCGGGGCAGGCTGGCGCTTTCGTGCAATTGCAAAATCATGTGGCTAATCGATTAACAGACTTGGTGGGCTAAACGGGCCATGCGGAGAATGTTGCGAAAATGCTTGCGTCGACAAAATAGGCTAAGCGGCAGTCAAAATATTTCAAAAGCACTCAAAACGCTTCAATTCCCAAAATGCGCGCCGCTTCAAGTGCGCTCGTGCGCGCCGCTTGCGGGCTGCTCGCGGTCAGCGTAAGGTGGCCCATCTTGCGGCCTGGCCGCGCCTCGCGCTTGCCGTACAAATGCAAATGCGCACCGGGTAGCGCCAGCACCGCATCCCAGGGCGGTGTCTTATCCGAGCCAGGGCCCCAGAGTTCGCCCAGAATGTTCAGCATCACAGCGGCGCTGTGCTGGCGCGGCTGGGTCAGGGGCAGGCCCACCAGGGTGCGCACTTGCAAGTCAAACTGCGACTGGTCACAGGCGTCCAGGCTGTAGTGGCCGCTGTTATGCGGGCGCGGGGCGATTTCGTTGACCACCAGGCTGCCGTCCTGCAGCACAAAAAACTCTACGCACAAAACGCCCACATAGTCCAAGCCATGGGCAATAGCGCGGGCGGCCTGTACCGCTTGCGCAGCCAGCGCCGCCGGGACATTGCCTTCAAAAACCTCGGTTACCGCCAAAATCCCGGCGCGATGCAGATTGCGCTGCACCGGGAAATCCACCACGGCGCCGTCGGCACCGCGCGCCAGGATGACCGAACACTCCAACGCCAGCGGCAGCATCTTTTCCAGCACGCAAACCTGTTCTTTCAACGCGGCAAAAGCCTGGCGCAGCTGGACGCGGTCAGCCACTCGTACTTGCCCCTTACCGTCATAGCCGAGGCGCGCGGTTTTGAGAATACCGGGCAGCAAGTCCGCAGGCGCCGCCTCCAGGTCCGCCATTTTGGCGATGGCTGCAAAGGGCGCGCAGGGCACGCCGCAGCGTACGAAGTGGGCTTTTTCGGCCAGCCGGTCTTGCGCAATGGCTACGGCTTGGGCGCTTGGTGCCACGGTGCGTGTGGCAGCTAGCGTAGCCAGCGCATCGGCAGGCACGTTTTCAAATTCGGTGGTCATGGCCTTGCACAGCGCGGCCAGTTGCGCCAGGCCTTGCAGGTCCTGATAGGCGCTTTGGATGTGGTGGTGGCTGACGCGCCCGGCCGGGCTATCGGCATCCGGGTCAAGCACCGCCGTCTCGTAACCCATGGCCTGGGCGGCATGGACAAACATCCGACCTAACTGCCCGCCGCCCATGACGCCCAGCGTCACAAGTCCATCCCCGCCGGTCGTTGTTGCGCCCGGCAAAAGCGCGGCGCCCATGCTCATAAACCAGCCAGCCCGTCGGAAAGTCCGGTCACTGGCAGATCTTGCTCGCGCGCGACGCGGGTTTGCTCGGCGCGATAGGCGTCGAGTTGTTTTGCGAGCGCCGCATCGTGTGCGGCCAGCATGGCCACGGCAAACAAAGCAGCATTAGCCGCACCCGCTGCGCCTATGGCAAAAGTGGCTACCGGTATGCCTTTGGGCATTTGCACAATGCTGTGCAGGGAATCGACGCCTTGTAAATGCTTGCTAGGCACTGGCACGCCTAGCACCGGCACCGTGGTTTTGCAGGCCAGCATGCCCGGCAAATGCGCCGCGCCGCCAGCCCCTGCGATGATGGCGCGCAGGCCCCGCCCCTTGGCTGCTTGCGCAAATGCGAACATTTCGTCTGGCATGCGGTGTGCCGAAAGCACACGCGCTTCAAAGGCGATGCCAAACTGTTGGAGAATCTGCACTGCGTGCTGCATCGTGTCCCAGTCGGAACTGGAACCCATGACGACCGCGATGGGTGT